>NZ_QOAY01000222.1:0-200 GCF_003314775.1 Microbacterium sp. H6
TGGCGGGAGTCGCTCGTGGCGCGGAGAGCGACGACGGTGCCGAGAACGAGCCCGGTCCGGCACCGACGCCCGAGGATCTGCGGGTGCAAGCTCAGCTGATCGTGCAGTACCTGGACCCGGACGGGGCGGAGCCGGCTGAGGACATCGCGTTGCGAGCGCGGGGTGTGGTGTTGGGGCGCGCCAAGGACGGCGTCATCCCG
>NZ_QOAY01000222.1:435-666 GCF_003314775.1 Microbacterium sp. H6
TGATCGACGCGCGCACGCGGGCACAGAAGCAGCACGATGCACTCGCGGCGGCCCTGGGCATCGCGGCCCGACACGACGAGATGCCGCGGCTGGGCGGTGCTGCCCCGACTCTCGTGGTCACGGTCGGTGCCGAGGATTACGCCACGGGGCGGGGCTGGGCGCGGGTCGACGGGGTCGACACGCCTGTCTCGACCCGCGTCGCCGCGCACACGGCGTGCGGCGGTTCGATCC
>NZ_QOAY01000222.1:957-1358 GCF_003314775.1 Microbacterium sp. H6
TGGCAGATCCGCATGCGTGGGGGAGCGCCGCAGGTGCGAGGGCCGGCCTGGTGGGACCCGGCGCGGCGATGGCGCACCCCGCGACCGGCGACGGGGACTCGAACCGATCGCGAGAGGCCTGCTCGCCGCGCACCTGCCAGCGGGCGCATCGTTCGCGCGAGGACATCTTCGGCGCGCTCCGCGACAAGTGCGGCGGGAAGGGGCATCCGAGAATGAGAGGAAGGCCGGCGGCCACTCCGCCATCGGTCAGCGCCACGCTCGAAGGAGAGACACCGATGTCCGATTCCGCAGCTTCCGCAGCCGCCGCGCTGCTCGACCGCATCCAGGCGCCGGAAGGCGAGGGCCGTGAGATCCCCGATGCTGCGACCCGCGAGGTCATCGGCCGTGCACCCGTCGCCGCC
>NZ_QOAY01000222.1:1419-2916 GCF_003314775.1 Microbacterium sp. H6
ACGACCTCGACGACGCGATCGCCCGTGCGAAGGCTGCGCAGCCCGCGTGGGAGGCGCTCGGTCACGAGAAACGGAGCGAACTGCTCCTGGCCGCGGCCGACGCGATCGATGCGAACGCCGAGGGTCTGGCCTACCTCCTGTCGCGCGAGCAGGGGAAGCCGCTCAACGGCCCGAACGCGCGGTTCGAGCTCGGTGCCTGCTCGGCATGGCTGCGCACCAATGCCAGCACCGTGCTCGAGTCGCAGGTGCTCGTCGACGACGAGACGCTGCACGCCGAGCTCGTCTACAAGGCGGCTGGTGTCGTCGGAGCCATCGGGCCGTGGAACTGGCCGCTCATGATCACGATCTGGCAGATCGGGCCGTCGCTGCGGATGGGCAACACGGTCGTCGCGAAGCCCAGCGAGTACACCCCGCTGAGCGTGCTCGCGATGATCGCGGTGATGAACGAGGTGCTGCCGGAGAATGTGCTGCTCGGCGTCTCCGGAGACCGTGAGGTGGGCGCTCGCCTCGCGTCACACCCCGACATCGCCAAGATCATGTTCACCGGCTCGACAGCGACCGGTCGCCGCATCATCGAGAGCTCCGCAGGCAACCTCGCCCGCCTCACGCTGGAGCTGGGCGGCAACGACGCGGGCATCGTGCTTCCCGGCACGGACGCGTCGGCCATCGCCGAAGACCTCTTCTGGGGGGCGTTCATCAACACCGGACAGACCTGCGCAGCCATGAAGCGCCTCTACGTGCACGACTCCGTCTACGACGAGGTCGTGGACGCACTCGCCGCGATCGCCGAGCAGGTGCCGATGGGCAACGGACTCGACGAGGGCAACGTGCTCGGACCGCTGCAGAACCGGCCGCAGTTCGACATCGTCAGCCGCCTGGTCGACGATGCGAAGAGCCGCGGTGCCCGGATCGTCACCGGCGGCGAGCCGGCATCCGACCTCGGCGAGCTGTTCTACCGGCCCACCATCGTCGCCGACATCGACAACGATGCGGCGCTGGTGCAGGAGGAGCAGTTCGGTCCCGCACTCCCCGTCATCCGCTACAGCGACGTCGACGAGGCCTTCGCGCTCGCGAACGCCCTCGACGTGGGCCTTGGCGCCTCGGTGTGGGCCAGCGACCCGGAGGAGGCCCGCGCCGTCGCTGCGCGCATGCAGTCCGGCACGGTGTGGATCAACTCGCACGGTGGGCTGCACCCCATGGTGCCGTTCGGCGGTGTGAAGAGCTCGGGCTACGGGCTGGAGTTCGGCGTCGAGGGACTCAAGTCCGTCGCCGTCACCCAGGTCGTCTCCGGACCGGGCCGGAAGGCCTGAGCGTGACCGCGGCGAACAGCGGCGCGGTGCGCTCCGCCATCGTCGTCGGGGCCGGCACCTCGGGCGCCATCGTCGCCCGGCGTCTCTCCGACGCCGGGGTCGCCGTCACGCTCGTCGAGGCCGGCGGCTACGACACGAATCCGGCCATCCACGACCCGTCGCGGGCGGGGGAGCTCTGGCACTCCGC
>NZ_QOAY01000222.1:2965-12871 GCF_003314775.1 Microbacterium sp. H6
AGGACTGGGACTTCTTCACCGTGCCGCAGCCGCACGCGGCCGGTCGACGTCTGCATCTCCCTCGCGGCAAGGTCACCGGCGGCTCGCACGCGCTGAACGCCATGATCTGGGTGCGCGGCGCGGCCTCCGACTACGACGCGTGGGAGGCCGCCGGCGCGACGGGATGGGGCTGGGCCGAGGTCGAGCCGATCTACGACGCGATCGAGAACGACCTGCTGCCCGTGACCGACGATTATGCGCTCTCGCCCATCCAGGCTTCGATCATCGACGCCGCCGTCGAGGAGGGGCTGCCGCGCAACCCGAACTACAACGGGGGCACGCTCGACGGGGTCTCACAGGAGCAGGTCACGATCAAGGACGGCCGTCGGGTCAACACCTGGACGGCCTATGCGCAGCCCGTCGCCGACCGGATGACGATCCTCACCGGCCGCGCCGTCCACTCCGTGATCGTGCGCGACGGGCGCGCGGTCGGCATCCGGCTGGGGGAGGGCGATGAGACCGAGGAAGTGTTCGCGGACGAGATCGTCCTGTCGGCGGGAGCGCTCGGCACGCCCGTCATCCTGCTGCGCTCGGGCATCGGTCCCGCCGACGAGCTGAGTGCGCTCGGCATCCCCGTCGTGCACGACGCCTCCGCTGTGGGCAAGAACCTGCACGACCACCTCCTCTCCCCGGTGATCTTCGCGACCGAGAAGAAGCCCATCGGCCCGCCGCAGTCGGGGGTGTCCGTCACGCAGAGCCACCTGTTCTGGCGCAGCCGCGACGGCCTCACGCAGCCGGACACGCAGCCCATCCACTTCTCCGTGCCGATGTGGGGCGACCTGGAACCACGGGGCGACGACGGGTTCACGCTCATGGCGGGCCTGGTGACGCCGTACAGCCGCGGCGAGCTGCGCCTCACCGGTCCCGGCCTCGACGACCTGCCGCACATCGACCTGGCGGCACTGGAGGATCAGCGCGATGCCGACGCCCTCGCCGCCTCCGTGCGCCAGTGCCGCCGCATCGGCGCACAGCCTGCGCTCGCCGAGGAGTGGGGAGCGGTGGAGGTGTACCCCGGGCCGGACGTGACGGACGACGATGTGGAGGACTGGGTGCGCCGCACGGCCATCACCTACCACCACCAGGTCGGCACCTGCCGCATGGGCAGCGACCAGGAGTCCGTGGTCGATCCGCAGCTCCGGGTACGCGGGATCGACGGGCTGCGTGTGGTCGACGCCTCCGTCATGCCGACCGTGCCCACCGGCAACACCAACGCGCCTGCGGCCATGATCGGCGAACGCGGCGCGCGGTTCATCCTCGCAGGCTGAAGGCAGGACGACGGATACGATCAGCGGGCGGGCGGGACGGAGGGGCGACGGAGCGTCGACAGCAGCGCGTCGAGGCCGTCGTTCAGCCGCCCGTCGCCCGCCGAGTCCGGCATCAGCACCGAGATCATCTGCCACCCCGCATTGCGCGACGCGATCTCGTTCACCGCGGTCTCGATGTCGATGCCGTCGGCGAGCTCGCCGTCGTCCCTGGCCTCGATCAGACACTGGCGGAACAGGTCCCGCCAGTGCAGGTTGTTCACGCGGTGGATCCTGGTGACCTCGTCGTCCTGCGACGCGTGATCCCAGAACGCGATGACCACCTTGGCGTACAGCGGGCCGTTCGGGCTGTAGGGGAGGATCTCCCTGCACATCCGCTCCAGAGCCTCGAGTCCTCGGACGCCCTCGATGCGGGCGTGGATGCGGTCGTTGGCGAGCGAGTACAGACGGAGGAACGCCGCCGTGAGGACGCTCCTCTTGTCGGGGAAGTACCGGGCGATCGCTCCATGCGCGTAGCCGGCCTCCGTGGCGATCTCGCGCATCGTGAGGTTGTCGAAACCGACGCGGATGATCACCTGTGTCGCCGCATCGGCGATGTGGGTCCTGCGTTCCTCATGGTCGACGATCTTGGGCATCGCGCCCCCCTCTCCGGTCCTGCACTCTCACATCCACGATTCTTCATTTGCTGTTTTTAGTCACCAAACGGTGACTAATGTAACCCGATCGTAATCAACAAAGTACTAAGCGCGACTACGATCTTTAAAATCACCAACCGGTGACTAACTCGAAGAGGAGTTCTCATGAACGTCACAAGACTCGCACGTCGCGCCTCCGGCGCCCTCGTGGTGGCCGGGACGCTCGCGCTCGCAGCCTGCACCTCCGCCCCCGCGTCCTCCTCCGGCGGCGACGGCGAGCTGACGACGCTCAAGGTCGCGACCATCGGCCTCGTCTCCGACGGGGCGCTGATACGGGGACAGGAGCAGGGCTTCTTCGAGGAGGAGGGGCTGAAGCTGGAGACCTCGGTGGTCGCCAACCCGCCGGCCGGACTCGCCGCTGCGCAGGGCGGACAGGTCGACATCGCGTACGCCCCCAGCATCCCGCTGCTGAACGCACTCAGCAGCGGCGTCCCGCTGAAGGTCGTCGCACCGGCGGACGGATTCGTCGCCGGAGCGGCTGACGCCGAAGACCCCGCGACCGTCGACGACACCGGTCTGTTCGCCTCCGCCGCCAGCGGCATCTCCTCGGTCGCGGACCTGAAGGGGGCGACCATCGCCATCCCCGCGCGCAAGGCGCAGCTCGAAGTCGTCATCTCCGATGCCCTCGACCGTGCCGGCGTCGACCCCGGCTCGGTGGAATGGGTCGTCCTGGACTTCACCTCGGCGGTCGCCGCGCTGCAGAGCGGCACGGTCGATGCGGCGGGGCTCGTCAGTCCCTTCACCGCGGAGGCGGATGCGGCGGGTGCGGTGCAGCTCGACTCGCCGTCCGTCGGCTTCTTCGAGGAGGGCGCCGTGGGGCTGTGGACCGCGGGGGAGAGCACGATCGCGGCGAAGGCCGATGCCATCGCCGCCTTCCAGCGCGCCGTCGCCAAGAGCAACGCCTACGCGAACGAGCACCCGGAGGACGCGATCCAGGCCGGGATCGACGCCACAGGCTCGACGCTGACGGTCGACGACGTCAAGCTGCCGTTCTGGCCGGCCGAGGTGGCGCCCGTGGATCTCGAACGCGTGAACGACAAGCTCGTCGCCCTCGGCTTCCTCGCGGCTCCGGTCGACCTCGAAGGCGTCGTCCTCGCCGCCGGATGATGCTCATGAACCGCTCTTCTCTCCTCCCGCCGCTCATCGGAGCCGCCGGCGTCGTCTCGGCGCTCGCGCTCTGGGAATGGTCGGCGACCGCCGGGCCGCTCGCCGGGTCACCGCTGCCGGCAGCCACGGCCGCGATCGGCGAGGCGATCCGTCTGCTCGGAACCCCTGCGACGTGGACGGCCCTCGGCGACACGCTCACGATGGCCCTCATCGGACTCGTCTTGGCGATCGTCGTCGGTGTCGCCCTCGGCGTCGCGATCGGCACGTCCCCGCTCGCGATGCACGCGACGCGGGTGCCGCTGGAGTTCCTGAAACCCATCCCGCCGATCGTGATCCTGCCCGTCGTCGTGCTGGTCATGGGGCCGACGGCGAGCATGGGCATCTTCCTGGTGTTCTTCGGCTGCTTCATCGCGATCGCGGTGCAGGCCTCGGCCGGCGTCTTCGACACCGATCCGGTCGCCAGGGCCACCGGACGCTCGTACGGCATGGGAAGAGCCGAGATCCTCGGCCGGATCGTGCTCCCGAGCGCGCTGCCCTACATCGGCACGGCCGTGCGGGTCGCCGCACCGACATCGCTCGTGGTCGCGGTGGTGGCAGGACTCCTCGGGGGAGGGCCGGGTCTCGGCCAGAGCCTGCTGCTGTCGCAGATCACCGGCAACCAGGCGCAGCTCTTCGCGTACGTGCTGATCCTCGGTGTGCTCGGCCTGTTGATTCAGGGACTCAGCCAGTGGGGCGAGCGCACGCTCCTGCACTGGCATCCGCAATACCGGAAGCAGGTCGTGTGATGACCCTCACCTCGTCGATCCAGACCCGAACCAGGCTCGCTCGACGACGCGGCCAGGACGGACTCCCGCGCGGCGTTCTGCTCGGTGCCGAGATCGCGGTGCCCGTCGCGCTGCTGGCGCTGTGGTGGTTCGCCTCGGCCGGGTCGACCAACGCGTTCTTCCCGCCGCTGCAGACGATCCTGCAACGGCTCTGGCAGCTCGCGCAGACGCCCGCCTTCCTGCTCGACATCGCCTCGTCCGTGGGCAACCTGGTGGTGTCCTTCCTGCGGGCGACCGTGATCGGTGTGCTCGTGGGGCTGCTGCTGGGCCTCGTCCGTCCGCTGAGCTGGTTCGCCGAGCCGACCATCCACTTCTTCCGTGCGATCCCGCCGGTCGCGCTGGTGCCGATCTTCGTCTCGCTCATCGGTTTCGGCACCGAGACACGCATCCTCTCCATCACCCTGGCCGCGGTGTTCCCCATCCTGATCTCGACGATCGACGGCGTCCGCGCCGGCGAGCCCACACTCGAGATGGTGAGCCGCGTGTACCGGCTGAGCGCCGGCGAGCGGCTGTTCTCCGTGATGCTCCCCGCTGCGAGTCCGCGCATCCTCTCCGGGATGCAGGTCAGTCTGATCACGGCGTTCGTCGTCATGATCGCGAGCGAGATGCTCGGCTCCTCGACGGGGCTCGGAGCGGCGACCCTGCTCGCGCAGCAGTCCTTCGCCATCCCGGACATGTGGGCCGGGATCCTCGTCCTCGGCGTCATCGGATACACCGCGACCGCCGTGTTCACCCTCTTCCGGCGCCGCGTGCTGCGCTGGTACATCGCCTCCCAGCAACAGGAGAAGAACGCATGACCACCACCACCGTCACCGCGCCGGTGCGCCTGAGCGTGCAGGGCCTCGCGAAGTCGTACGAGACGAAGGCGGGTCCTGTGCCCGTGATCGCCGACCTCACCTTCGACGTGCACGCCGGGGAGGTGTGCTGCATCGTCGGTCCCTCCGGCATCGGCAAGACCACCCTGTTGAAGTGCCTCACCGGGCTGCAGAGCATCACCGCCGGGAGCGCGGCCATCGACGGGACCCCCATCGACGGCCCTCCCGAGGAGATGGCGCTCGTGTTCCAGGAGTACACCCGGTCGCTGATGCCCTGGCTCACGGTCGAGAAGAACGTGCGCCTGCCGTTGAAGCATCTGCGCCTGCCCGCCGCGGAGCGCGAGGAGCGCATCGCCGCCGCCCTCTCCGCCGTCGGACTGTCCGGTGCGGAGTCCAAGTTCCCCTGGCAGCTGTCCGGCGGCATGCAGCAGCGCGTCGCGATCGCGCGGGCGATCGCCTACCGGCCGGAGGTGCTCGTGATGGACGAGCCCTTCGCCTCGGTCGACGCGCAGACGCGCTTCGAGCTGGAGGACCTGTGCCTGCGCATCCGCGAGCAGTTCGGGATGACGATCGTCGTCGTCACCCATGACATCGATGAGGCGGTCTACCTCTCCGACCGTGTGGTGGTGCTCGGCGAACGCCCCGCGAAGGTCACCGAGATCATCGAGATCGACTTCAGCGGTCCTCGTGATCAGCTCACGACACGAGCCCTCCCGGTGTTCGCCGAGCTGCGCACCCGCATCTTCGAGCTCATCCGGAAGGCGGGCTGAATGTCCGTGTCGTACGAAGCCCGTGGATACGAACGGTTCCAGGGCCGCGCCGAGGAGTTCACCTCGTCCTCCGAGCCCTGGTGGCCGGAGCCTCGCCGTGCGAGAGCGGGGGCTCCGAACGTGATCGTGATGCTGATCGACGATCTGGGCTTCAGCGACCTCGGGCCCTTCGGCAGTGAGATCGACACCCCGCGCATCGACGCGCTGGCCGCCGACGGCTGGGTCTTCACGAACTACCGCACCGCTCCGATGTGCTCCCCGGCCCGCGCCGCCCTGCTCACGGGCCTGAACCCCCACCGTGCGGGCTTCGGCTTCGTGGCGCACGTCGATCCCGGTTACCCGGGGTTCAGCTGCGAGCTGCCCGCCGACGCCCCGACCCTCGCCGAGTCGCTGCGGGCAGGGGGATACGCGACGTTCATGGTCGGCAAGTGGCACCTGACCCTGGAGTCGAGCCTGCACGACGGAGCCGACCGTCGCACGTGGCCGTTGCAGCGCGGCTTCGACAGGTACTTCGGCAGCATGGACGGCTTCACCTCGCTGCATCACCCGCACCGGCTCGTGCAGGACAACGCAGTGGTCGATCTGCATGAGTACCCCGACGGCTTCTTCCTGACGGACGAGCTCACGGACAGGGCGATCGGCATGATCGACGATCTGCGCGTGAACGACCCCGACAAGCCGTTCTTCCTCTATTACGCGCACACCTCGGTGCACGGCCCCATCCAGGCGAAGGACATCGACATCGCGAAGTACCGCGGTCGGTACGAGGCCGGGTGGAACCGGATGCGCGAGGAGCGATTCGCTCGGCAGCGCGAACGGGGCATCGTGCCGGCGCATGCCGACCTGCCGACGGACGCGATAGCCGACGGTGCGCAGATCCCCGCCTGGGACGACCTCGCCGAAGAGGACCGGCGGCTGTTCGCGAGGCACATGGAGGTGTACGCGGCGGCCGTGGACGAGATCGACCAGAGCGTCGGTCGCCTGCTCGATCGACTCGAACGCAGCGGGGAGCGCGAGAACACCATCGTGGTGATCGCCAGCGACAACGGGGGGACGGCGGAGGGCGGTCCGACCGGCACGCGGAGCTACTTCGCGCAGTTCGGCAGCCACGGCGGCATGCCCGAGGACTGGGTCACCGACGTGCCGCGCGACGTGGACGACATCGGCGGGCCGCGCCTGTTCGGGCAGTACCCCACAGGGTGGGCGCGGGTGTCCAACACCCCGTTCCGCTCGTTCAAGGCCACCACCTACGAGGGGGGAGTGCACGCGCCTCTGCTCGTGTCCTGGCCCGATGCACCGATGCGCGGCGGGCTGCGCGACCAGTTCGTGTTCGTGTCCGACCTCGCGCCCACGCTGCTGGAACTCTGCGGGGTGCCTGCCCTGGCCGAACGCAACGGCGTGCCCGCGCTCGACATGGACGGCGGCAGCATCGTGGATGTGCTCGCGAACCCTCGCGCGGACGGGCGTGAGGTGCAGTACTTCGAGTGCGTGGGGCGGCGAGCGATCGTGGACGGCCGCTGGAAGGCGCTCTCGACCGTGACCCCCACACCGGACGAAGGACCGGCAGGCGGGAGCTGGGAACTGTACGACCTGGAGCTCGATCCCACGGAGACCGTCGACGTCGCGCACGCCCACCCGGAGGTCGTCGCCGCACTCGCAGATCGTTGGCATGCCGAGGCATGGCGGAACACAGTGTTCCCGCTGGACGACGAGGGTGCGCTGTTCCGGGTGCGACCCGACACCGAGGAGCCGTTGTCGGCACCGGTCGACCTGATCCCGTTCCGCCCGCCGCTGGAGAGATTCCGTGCGGCGAAGCTGACGGTGCTGCGCTCGTTCCGGATCGAGGTGGATCTCGAGGCCGGCCACGACGCCGCAGGGGTGATCGTGGCGCACGGCGACCAGGGCGGCGGCTACCTGCTCGCGCTCGACCGCGGCGCCCCGCTGCTCGTGTACAACGCGTACGGACGCATGCACCGCGCGCGAGGTTCCCTGCTCGGCGCCGGTCCGCATCGCCTCGTGGTGCGCATGGACGAACAGCCCGGTCTGCGCTGGAGCGCGAGCGTCGAGGTCGACGGGCGAGACGACGCCCGGATCGACGACGTGTCCATGCTGATCGGGATGTCGCCCTTCACGGGCATCAGCGTCGGCTACGACTTCGGTGGCCCCGTCGACTGGGAGCTGCACGAAGAGCACCGGTCGTATCCGTTCCGCGGCGGTTCGCTGCAGCGCGTGCGCTACGTGCCGGGTGCCCGTTCCGTGCACGATGCCACTGTGCTGCGCGCGGTGGGACGCGCCGTGCTGACGGTCGCCGACTGAGGTCGGCACCGGGCCCGGCTGGCACTGGGTCCGGTCGGCACCGACGTCTGAGGGGGCGTCGGTGCCGACCAGTCACATCGCGAGCTGTGCGACGACGACGAGGACCACCGCGATCACGCCGAAGCCGGTCCCGAACACGGTGAGCGCGAGCAGGAGCGAACCACCGGGAAGGGGCCCCGCCGCCGTCTCTGTGAGCACGGCGGTCGTGCGGCGCTGTCGTCGTCGTGCGGCGATCCAGAGCACGCATGCGGTGCCGACGCCGATCACGCCTGGTGCGATGCCCCAGGCCCCGAACACGGGCGGCAGGACGAGCGGGAAGACCCGCAGCGACAGCAGCGAGCCGATCGCGATCGCGAGGGCGGTGCGTCGCCAGGCGAGTTCGGTGCGCTCCGGTTGCAGTCCGGGGTCGTACCGTCGTTGCGGTTCGATGGCACGTCGCATCATCCGCGCTGACCGATCAACGCCACAGCACGCCGGCGAGCACCAGCAGCCCGACCGTCACGACCACCGCCGCCAGCAGCACGGCGGACAGCGCGCCGGGCAGCGGCCGTGACTGCCGCATCGCGCGTTCCGCCCGCATCCACTCCCATCACGCGAGAGGCGCGACCACGGTACCGGTCACCATCAGCAGCAGCGAGGCCGCGAGGCGGAACCCCGGATGCAGATCCAGGCCGAGCACCTCGAGCGCGACGCCCCCGGCGATCAGCGCGAGAGCAGTCCTGGTCCACGCCAGGAACGTGCGCTCGTTGGCGAGCGAGAACCGCGGGTCGGGCTCTTCTCCGACGCCGTACACGGAGGAGGGGAAGCGTCGCATCGCCTCATCGTATCGGCGCGACCGCCGCATCCGCGGGTCAGTCCCCGTGCACACGGCGACCGGCGAACCACGTCGACTCGATCGAGGTGTGCACGATCTCGTCGGCGGGCCCGGCGATCGCATCGCGTGCCAGCACCACGAAGTCGGCCGATTTGCCGGGGGAGAGGGATCCGGTCTCGTTTCCGAGGCCCATCGCGGTCGCCGCGTTGATCGTGAAGACCTCCAGCGCCTCCTGCGCCGTGATCGCCTGTTCGGGCCAGAGACGTCCCGGTGCGCGGCCGAGCGGATCGGCTCTGGTCACCAGGCCCTGCAGCCCCTCCAGCGTGTTCGGGGAATCGCTCACCGGCCAGTCGGATCCGCCGGCCACGAGCGCCCCGGCATCGAGGAGAGAGCGGTTGGGCTGCGAGTGCTCCGCCCGGTCACCGAGCACGTCGGCCAGCGCCTGCGGGATCACCCCGGGGTACCAGATGAACGGGGAGATGTCGGCCGAGACGTTCAGCTCCGCCAGCCGAGGGACGTCGGACTCGGCGAGGAACTGCCCGTGCGCGATCTGCACGGGCGTGGTGAAGCCTGCTGCGCGCAGCTGCTCCGCGGCGTCGAGGACCAGTCGGGCGGAGCCGTCCCCCGTGCAGTGCACCTTGGCGCCGAGGCCACGCTCGGCCACGGCGCGCAGCCACCTCGTGAGCTCGTCGAGGGTCATGGTCGTCTCGCCGTGGAAGTGTGCGCCGTGCACCGGGTCGGCGGGGTACGGGTCGAGGAAGGCGGCGGTCCGGGCCGGCGGAACGCCGTCGAGGAAGATCTTGACGAAATCGGGCCGATGGTGCGGGGTGCGGAACTCCTCGCCCCGGTCGAGCAGGGGAGCGCCGATCGGGTCGAACCCGAAGATCTCGTCGTTGATCAGCAGCGATGACACGACCCAGGCGCGCAGGTCGTCCGCGCGGTCGAGGTCGGAGAGCGCGCGGAGGATGTCCACCGAGACCCCTGCATCCTGGAACGCCGTCACGCCGTAGGAGTTGAGGATCTCGACACCTCGTCGGGAGGCCGCGGCGTGCTGCTGCGGTGTGAGCCCGCCCGTGCGGTCGTACGCCTCCTGCACCGGGATCCCCGCGGCTTCGAGCAGGACGCCGGAGGGTGTGCCGTCGTCAGGGTCGAGCAGGGTCACCCCCGACTCGGGGACGTGCTCCGCCGTGATGCCCGCGAGCTCCAGCGCCCGACTGCTCACCCAGCGGTTGTGGCGGGAATCCTCCATGAGCATCACCGGGCG
>NZ_QOAY01000222.1:12948-13263 GCF_003314775.1 Microbacterium sp. H6
GGGAGGGCAGCAGGGTGGTCGCCACCGCGCCGCCGACGATCCAGGCGTCCTGCGGCAGCTCCGCGGCCTTCTCCCGCACGCGGTCGAGCACCTCATCGAGACTCAGCGACGGCGCGAGCGACAACTCGAACAGGTCCGTGCGCCCGGCGAGCGCGTGGTGGTTGTGCACATCGACGAAACCGGGGTACACGGCCGCGTCGCCGACCTCGAGCAGACGGGTCCTGCGGCCCCGGAGCGCTTCGATGTCCGAGCGCGCTCCGACCGCGATGATCCTGCCGTCGCGCACGGCGAAGGCCTCGACCACCGGGTTCGCGC
>NZ_QOAY01000222.1:13300-17746 GCF_003314775.1 Microbacterium sp. H6
GTCGGCCGTGCGGATCGCGGAACCGGTGACGATGAGGTCGGCGACGTCGGTCATGTCAGACGGCTCCGAAGGTCGCGGGCTCGAGCTCCGGCGCGTGCAGCGTCGTGGAGAGCAGTCGTCCGTGGGCGCCGAACGTGAAGTGCGTCGGCACCTCCCCGCTCTCGTCGAGGCCGAACAGCACGCCGTGGGAGCGGATCGCGTTCACGTCGCGGTGGTCGGCGATCGTCACGGATGCGCAGGGGATGACCTTCTCGCGCCAGGCGAACACGTAGATGCCGGGGCGGATCTGCCACACGCTGTTCTCATCCGTGTCGGCGAGGCCGCGTTCCGGTCCCGCGAGGCACTGCCACGAGTACCAGTGCGACGACAGGTAGACGTGTTCGTACGCGTGCTCTTCGCTGTACACCCACTCGACCCTGCGACCGATGAGGGTCGTCGTGGGAGCGGCCTCCTCGCCGCTCTGCTCGATGCCCTCGATCGCCCCGGGGGCGAAATGGTGCTGCACGCGGGTGCGGCCCTGCTCCGGTGCCGGCAGGATCTCGGAGATCACGGCCAGAGCGCGGCCCTGTCGCAGGTCGAGGACGAGCGAGACGGCCTCGTGCGGCAGGTAGCGGTGGTGGAACTGCACGAAGTAGAGCTGTTCGTCGACCTCGAAGGCCTCGTAGTCGTCGGTGTCCGCCGCGGCCTCGGTGTCGTCCTCCGCTCCCGGCTGGTACTCCCACGAGACGGTCGAGTCGGCGAAGCGATGCACGATGCGGGTGCCGCGACCGTCGACGACGGTGACCTCGGTGCCGCTCAGCGCGGTCGAGTGCGGGGCCTTGTTGGCGTCGAAGCCGGGTGCCAGTCCCTCCAGGGGCAGCCAGGTCGAGGTGTCAGCGGGATTCAGAGTGGTCATGCGATCTCCTTCGATGGATGGTCTGGGGGAGTCAGCGGTCGCTGAACTGCTCCAGGTCGGTGGCGAGGCCTTCGTAGACGGCCGGTCTGGCGCGCTTCAGGTAGGCCCCGTAGCCGATGCCGCCGATCAGGGCGACCACCAGCAGCAGCGGCATCAGCCGGATGGCGAGCTCCTCCGACCCGGCGACGATGTTGAAGTTCACGACGGCGAGGACGGAGATGGCCGCGATGCCGAGGAAGCCGATGCCGGGGGCGATGAACGTGCTCCACCAGCGCGGGTCCTGGCGGCGGCGGAAGTAGACGACGATCGAGATCGCGGCGAGTCCCTGCAGGATCAGCACGCTCAGGGTGCCGAAGCCGAGCATGGCGGGGACGAGCGTGACGATCGGGTCCGCTCCCGCGATGGCGAAGATCACCGCGACGACCGCGGCGAAGCCGGCCTGCACGATCCCGGCCAGCTGCGGCGCGCCGTTGGCACGCGTGCGGGCGAGGGCCTGCGGGAGGATCCTGGCCCGCCCCAGCGAGTACAGGTAGCGCGTCGCCGAGTTGTGGAAGGCGAGCATGGCGGCGAACAGGCTCACCAGGAGCAGGATCATCATCACGGTCGTGAGCGGGCCGCCCAGGTACTGCTGCGACAGCGAGAAGATGAGGTCGCCCGTTGGCAGGTGCTCGAGCGCGGTGGCCTGGGCCTGCGCCACACCGGTCGCGCTCACGACGGCCCAGGTGGTGACACCGAGGATCACGCCGATCGCGATGATCGAGGTGTAGGTCGCCCGCGGGATGGTGCGCAGCGGCTGCTTGGCCTCCTCGCTGAACAGCGCCGTCGCCTCGAAGCCGAGGAAGCCGGTCGCCGCCAGCAGCAGGCCGATGGGCAGCGACCCGGAGAACACGGCCTCGGGGCTGAACGCCGCCACGTCGTAGCCCGTCTGCACGAGCACGGAGATGTCGAACACCACGAGCATCAGCACCTCGAGCACGAGGCAGACCCCCAGGATCTTCGAGCTGAAGTCGACACCCACCCGGGCCAGCACGAAGCAGACGACGATGGACAGCAGACCCCAGACGAGCCAGTGCACGTCGAGGCCGGTGAGGTCGCGGATGATCGTCTGCATGAAGAAGCCGCTGGTGCCGATCGTTCCGACGACGAAGAAGTTGTAGCCGAGGGTGGCGATCAGACCCGCGATGAGGCCACCGGTGCGACCGAGGCCCTTCACCACGAACGCGTAGAAGCCTCCGGCGTTCACGAGCTGCTTCGACATCTGGGCGTAGCCGATCGCGAACAGCAGCAGGATCGCCGCGACCAGGAAGAACGACATGGGCGTGCCACCGCCGTTGCCCAGCGCGATGGCGAGCGAGGCCACCACCACGATGCCCGTGAGCGGGGCGACGGCGGCGAGGACGAGGAAGACGATCCCGGCGACGCCGAGGGCTCCGGGTCGGAGAGAGGTGTGCGTATGCGTCGTGGACGCGGATGTCGGGTCTGCCACGTCGGCTCCTTTGCTGGGTGACGGCCGTGCGGACACGGCATCGACGACGAGGGGAATCGTCGATAGAGCGAGTCTGCTCGTGCTGTCGACGACGCGCTTGACCCTGAGGGAAAGACGATGGTGCCAGCGTGCACAGCCTCCTCCCGAACCTTCGAACGGCCGGGAACAGGGGAGCAGGATGACCGTGATGACACCGCCGTCCTCTCCCGCACCACCGGTGCAGGGACGGCCTGCGAGGGACAGATGGATCTGCAGCTGCACGACAGGACGGCCCTGATCACGGGTGCCGGGAGCGGCATCGGGCGCGCCACGGCCCGCGCGCTCGCGCAGGAGGGGATGCGGGTGGCGTTGCTCGACCGCGACAGCGCCGCTCTGGAGGGCACCGCTGCGCTCGTGCGGGACGCTGTTCCGGAAGCGGCGGAGGCGGTTCTCGTCCTCGCCGACGTGACGGATGAAGAGCAGGTGCGCGCCGGCGTGCTCAGGGCGGTCGACGGTCTCGGTGGGGTGGATCACGTGGTGTGCTGCGCAGGCATCTCCGGCCCGGTCGGCTCGTCGATCGAGGACACCGACCTCGCTGCGTGGAACACCGTGCTCGCCGTCAACGTGACAGGGCCCTTCCTGGTGCTCAAGCACGCGCTCCCCGCGCTGCGGATCGCGGATCGGGGATCCATCGTCCTCCTCGCGAGCGACTCGGCCCTCGTCGCGTCACCAGGGATGGTCCCCTACTGCGCGTCGAAGGCCGCGGTCGTCCAGTTCGGCCGCGCGCTGTCCGTCGATCTCCTCGGCACCGGGATCCGCGTGAACTCGATCGCCCCGTCGATCGTCGACACACCGATGAGTCGCGGCGATCTGGGTGAGGCCGCTCTGGACGATCCCGGGTTCCCCGTGCAGACCGCGGACGAGGTGGCCGCCCACGTGGCCTACCTGCTGTCGCCTCACGCCGCGGCGGTGAACGGCACCACGCTGATCAGCGACTTCGGCTACACCGCCCGCTCGGGATTCCCCGCCTGATACGGACGCATCGGACCAGACCACCGCGCGCACGCGCATCGAGCGAACACCACACAGGAGAAGACATGGGAATCACGGTCGGATCGAGCGTCTCAGGGCGCGTCGTCGTCATCACCGGAGGCGGCACGGGCATCGGCGCGGCCATCGCCGAGCGCTACGCGGCAGAGGGGGCCCACGTCGTGGTGGTGGGTCGGCGAGCGGAGCCGCTGCACGAGGTGGAGCGGGCGGTGGGTGCGGTGCCCGTCATCGCGGATGCCGCGGACACCGCGTCGGCCCAGGCCGCTGTCGCCGAGGTGCTGGCGCGCTTCGGTCGCATCGATGTGCTCGTCGCGAATGCCGGCGGCCACGGGTTCTCCCCGGTCGGCGACACCGACGATGCGAGCTGGGAGGCGGCGATCCGCGCGAACCTCACGACGGCGTTCACGATGGCGCGCGAGGCCCTTCCTGCGCTGATCGAGGCGAAGGGGCAGATCGTGATCGTCTCCTCGCTCGCCGGTCTGTTCGCCGGCCCGTCGGTGGCCGGGTACACGGTGGGCAAGCATGCGCTGATCGGTCTGACCCGCACGTTGGCACGTGACTACGGCCGGCACGGCGTGCGGGTGAACGCGATCTGCCCCGGCTGGGTGCAGACGCCCATGGCCGACGACGAGATGGACGAGTTCGCCTCGCACGCGGGGCTCGGTTCCCGTGAGGAGGCGTATGCGACCGTCACGGCCGACGTGCCGCTGCGTCGCCCGGCGCGCCCCTCCGAGATCGCCTCGGTTGTGCGCTTCCTCGGGTCAGGGGAGTCGTCTTACATCACCGGTGCCGTGATCGTCGCGGACGGCGGTTCGCACGTCGTCGACGTGCCGACCATCGCCTTCGACCACGCCGGGATGTGACCGACCGAGGGTGCGTCAGGGGCGGGTCCCGGCCGTTGCGCGGTAGCGGAGACCGTCCACGAGCAGCCCGACCAGGACCTGACTCTGCTCCTCCGACCCCGCGGAGTGGCAGAGGTTCGCTGCGGCATACAGGAGTTGCGTCGCGTCGAGGTCGCGGCGGATCGTCCCCGCCT
>NZ_QOAY01000222.1:17815-18041 GCF_003314775.1 Microbacterium sp. H6
GCGGTGAAGTACGACGGCAGTGCCTCGAAGGCGGGATCTCCGGAGTGCAGCGCGGCAGCGAGCCCGCGCTTCGTGGCGACGAACTGCGTGAAGCGCTGCAGCCACAGGGCGAGCGCGTCATCCGGGGAGTGCGCGGCGGCGAGCTCGTCCGCGGCCGCCGCGGTGGCATCGACGGCATGCCGGAAGACGGCGACCACGAGGTCCGACCGCTGCGGGAAGCGGCGGT
>NZ_QOAY01000025.1:0-201 GCF_003314775.1 Microbacterium sp. H6
CCCGAACGTCCACGCGAGCCCGACGGCGACGGCAGGGGCGAGCTCCAGCAGCCTGCCCTGATACCCGGGCACACCGATGGCGGCGATGGCCAGGCCGGGCGAGAACTTCGCGACCTCCGGCGCCGTGCGCAGCAATGCGAACTCCAGCGCCATCGGGAACACGAGGACGATGATCGCCGTGGCGTAGTAGTTCTGGGTGAT
>NZ_QOAY01000025.1:395-2405 GCF_003314775.1 Microbacterium sp. H6
CGATCGCGCCGCCGATGAGCGCACCGAGAATCGTGCCGACCAGAGCCCCCGCGTAGATGCGCCAGGCTTCCTGGGTGAGGGTCGGAGCCACACCGTCCTGAACGAGGAAGACGAAGACGCCCGCGGTCCACAGCGCGAAGACACCGAGCGACAGGGCGACGGCCACCGCCACGCCTGCCACGAGCTTTCCGCCGAAGGTTCGCGGGAACCCCACTGCCGTGAGTGTCCGGTCCATCGACGCGTAGTAGTACTCCCTGGTCACCGCGTAGGCGCTGACGAACGCGGCGGAGATCACCGACCACGCCAGCGGCTCGAGGAGACGGGCGGTCGCCACCCCGGCAGCGACACCCCCGAGATCGAAGCGCGAACCGTCCGAGAAGAGCACGAACAGCGGCATGAGCACCGCGACGAGATAGACGGCGAGAACCGAGGGACCGCTCACGGACCGCAGCATCTCCCCGCGGATGACACCCCTCATGCCGATGCTCCCTCGACGAGATCGAAATACCTGCTCTCGAGCGAGTCGACGTCTCCCGCCACGAGCTCGCTGAGCGGGCCGGCGAAGAGCGCGCGACGCTTGATGACCACGACCTGGTCGACGACCTGTTCGAGTTCCGGGAGCTGATGGCTGGAGACCAGGACCGTCCCTCCCCGCGCGACGAAGTCACGGAGGAAGCGGCGGAGCCAGCGGATGCCGTCGGGATCGAGGCCGTTCGCCGGCTCGTCGAGGATGAGGGTGCGTGGAGAGCCGATCAGTGCGGCCGCCAGACCGAGTCGCTGCGTCATGCCCGTCGAGAAGGCCTTCACCCGACGACGGGCATCATCCGCGAGCCCGACCTCTTCGAGCACCTCGTCCACGCGTCGACGGGGCGCTCCGGCTGCGAGTCGGCAGATCTCCAGATGCCGCCGCGCGGTGATGCCCGGTTCGAACCCGAAGCCGTCCATATGCACTCCGACGCGCGACGCCGGATCGCGCCGCGCCGCGAAAGGCTCCCCGTCGATCAGACAGTCGCCGCTCGTGGGCCTGAGCAGACCGACGATGGCCCGCAGGGTCGTCGATTTGCCCGCGCCGTTCGGCCCGAGCAGACCGACGATCGAACCGCGCGGCACGGCGAACGACAGGTCCTCGACCGCCGCCCGATGCCCGAACCTCTTGGTGAGCGCTCGCACCTCGATCGCAGGCTGGTTCGTCTTCATTGCCTCTCCTCCTCTTCTGCCCACAGGGGCGACAGCGGCGCCATCACACCCCGCGTCCAGAGCATCTGCCACACGTTGGTCGTTCCGAGGTCGATACGGGCCTGGCCGGTCGACGGGAGTCTCCGCTCCGGCATCTCCACGTCGACGGTCCCGACGACCACGGCGGGAACAGTCAGTCCCTCGGCCCTGACGGGGAACAGGGCGTCCACGGGAACCGTGATCGGTTGCGGCGGCTGGGGGCGGACACTGCCCACCCCCAGCGGTTCGTTCATGAGGATGCCGCGACTGCTCAACAGCACGCGGGCGCCGTCGGGCACCTCGACCGCGGTCCTTTCGCCTCCCTGGACGAGGCTCACCCGACCGTCGTCGGCGACGAACCCGAACGTCGCCGTGGCGGGAACGGGCAGCAGCGTGCCGGTGATCACGACCGCCGCAGCCAGGGCGACACACACTCCGACGAAGCGGACTCGGGAGACACCGGAGCGCAGCACGCGGGAGAGCGCGCGCACCAGCAGGCCGCAGCCCACCAGGACGACGACGGCTTCGAGCGCGACCACGAACAGACCGAGCACCGGTCCCCCGTCGGCGAACGCGCGCACCGTCCTGGTCACCACGAGCACGACCATCACGACCGGGGCGAGCAGGCTCGCGAGACCGAACGGCACGCTCCACCACGTCTGCACGCTCCGGTTCACCGGCGCTCCGCCGAACAGCCGGCGGCTCAGCGCGTTCGCACCGTCGCTGATGGTCCTGCCACGGAGGTTCGGCGTGTCGAGGGCGTTCATCAGGGCGATGTAGCCGTCGAATCGCACG
>NZ_QOAY01000253.1:0-3051 GCF_003314775.1 Microbacterium sp. H6
AAGCAGCAGCGGATGGCGCTCCTCCGGCGGCGGCTTCCGGAGCTCCGGTTTCGGAGGCGGCTCCCGCAGCAGCGGCCGCAGCGGCCGATCAGGAGGTAGACGCTTCTGATCCCCCACACAGACATGTACGACAAGCTCTCGAAGACGCCCTCTGAAAGGAACCACGCATGACCAAGCAGTCCATCTTCGGACGTATCTCGACCCTCGTCCGCGCGAACATCAACTCCTTGCTGGACTCTGCGGAAGACCCGCAGAAGATGATCGACCAGCTCGTTCGCGACTACACGAACAGCATCGCCGACGCCGAGTCCGCGATCGCCGAGACCATCGGCAACCTGCGCCTGCTCGAGCGCGACCACGAGGAAGACGTCCAGGCATCGACCGAGTGGGGCAACAAGGCTCTCGCCGCCAGCCGCAAGGCCGACGAGATGCGCGCGAGCGGCAACACGGCCGACGCGGACAAGTTCGACAACCTCGCCAAGATCGCTCTGCAGCGTCAGATCAGCGCCGAGCGCGAGGCCACCGGCGCCGAGCCGCAGATCGCAGCGCAGACCGAGATCGTGGACAAGCTCAAGAGCGGCTTGAACGGCATGAAGGACAAGCTGGTCGAGCTCAAGAACAAGCGCAGCGAACTCCTCGCCCGTGCCAAGGTCGCCGAGGCGCAGACCCGCGTCCAGGACGCCGTGGGCTCGATCAACGTGCTCGACCCCACCAGCGAGCTGGGACGGTTCGAAGACAAGGTCCGCCGCCAGGAGGCCATCGCTCAGGGCAAGATCGAGCTCGCAGCGTCGAGCCTCGACGCCCAGTTCGAGAGCCTCGAGGATCTCGGCGAGCTGACCGAGGTCGAGGCACGTCTGGCCGAGCTCAAGGCCGGCGGCGGCGCTCCCCGCCAGGCCATCGAAGGCAACTGACATCACCGGGCGGATGCCTCGGCCGCGGGCCGAGGCATCCGTCCCCCCTTCTTCGGAGGCATTCATGGTGCGATTCCTCGTCATCCCGCAGTGGCAGGGCTCGCCCGCAGCGCGCGCGATGCTTCTCACGGACGGTGCTGCAGCGATCGCCGGAGATCTCCCCCGCGCGGCGACGACCGTTCTCGACGTTCCTGTCGAAGCCGGTGAATCCCTCGGCACAGGTGTACGCCGTCTGAGCGCTCTGCTGCGCACTCGTGAACTCGTGCACGGGCACATCGACTCCGACACCGTCGTGATCGGGGGCGATTGCAGCATCACCGTCGCCGCGCTCGACGCATTGCCGGGCGGAACCGACGACCTCGCCGTGGTGTGGTGCGACGCGCATGCCGACATGCACACGCCGGACACGTCCCCTTCCGGTGCCTTCTCAGGCATGGCACTGCGGGCTGTGCTCGGCGAGGGCGAGGAGCAGCTCGTGCTCTCGCCCGCGATCCCCGCCGATCGCGTGATCACCGTGGGCATGCGGAACCTCGATGACGCGGAGGTCGAGCAGCTCGCGCCTCTGACGAATCTCTCCGTCGACGACCTCGCAGATCCCGAGGCGCTGCTCGGCGCGGTCCGCGCGACCGGGGCGTCACGGGTCTGGGTGCACATCGACGTCGACGTGCTCGATCCGTCCGACTTCGCCGGTGTCTCGTCGTCGGTGCCGTTCGGGCTGTCCCCCGCCGCGCTGAGCACCGCCATCCGCGCACTGCGCTCGGAAGTGCCGCTCGCGGGCGCGACCATCGCAGGTTTCGCACCGAGGTCACCGGCCGATGCCGTCGATGATCTCGGCGCACTGCTGCGACTGGTCGGAGCGGTGGCATGACGACGGCTCCTGACTGGCGACCCGCGGCGAGTGCCGCCCTGGCCCGGGGCCGACGTCTCGACCGCCGCATCCCCTCCTTCCTGTTGCGCTCCCCGATCAGCCGCCTGGGCTACCTGTGGGGCACCGCCGTCGGCTGGCTGTGGGGCTCGCTGTGGAGCACAGGACCCGTCGAACGGCGGGCGGGTCTGTGGATCTTCCAGGGCATGCCGGCATGGACGTTCAATCGCGGCGGAGTGTGCGTCGGCGGCTGCTTCCTGACCGGAGACGTGCGACCGAGCGAGGCCGTGCTCCGTCATGAGGCTGTGCACAAGGCGCAGTGGCTCCGCTACGGGTTCCTGATGCCGATCCTGTACTTCCTCGCGGGGCGTGACCCCCTGCGCAACCGCTTCGAGATCGAGGCAGGGCTCGAAGACGGCAACTACGTTCGACGGACGCGCTGACCCTACGACGGTCTCTGCACGGACGTCTCAGGCCGCTAGTGGCCGATTCGGATCAGGCGCGCGGACGCGGAGTCAGCGGTCGGCGGGCAGCAGGCCGAAACGCTCGGGGGTACGGATCAGCGTCGGCGAGACCTCGAGATGACTCGTCAGGTGCTCGACGATGTCGGCCGTGCCGAGGTAACCGCCGAGCAGCGTGACGTGGGTCTCGATCTCGTCGTCGCACATCATCTCGTCCGCCCAGGCGCAGGTCGCACGGGTGAGCGCCTGACCGGCTGCGCACGCACGGCTGCTTCCGGGAGCCCCGGAACGCTGCTCACGAGCGAGCCACGTGACCGTCATGCGACCGGGAGCCTCGATGACGCCGATGTCGGCGACCGTCGGCACCTCGATGAAGATGCGCCCGGAGGCGCACAGTGGCAGCGTCGTCAGGAACACCTCGAGCTCCGTGAGGGAGTTCTCATCAGCCGTCACCAGGTGATGGGCGCGCCGACGCGCTGCGCGACGTTCGGCGCGCGTGCCGCGGGTCTCGAGCGAGGTGTTCATGGTGTCTTCATCGTACACCAAGTGAAGGCTTGCCTAACCTGGTAGCCGCTGCGCGATGATCATGCACGCTCCGGCCGCTGCTCGCGCTCGACGAGTGCGACGGCCAGGGCGTCGAGCTCATCGTCGGTCATCCCCTGCGCGCGCAGATACCCGGCAGCCGAGCCCCATCGTTCGTCGACCTGCGCGAGCAGACGGCGCATCACGGGCGCCGGCGACTGCGTGGCCAGCGCCACCGCGTGCACAGCCTCCGGGTGCTGCGTGCGCAGGTAGTCGGCGATCCACCGGGTGC
>NZ_QOAY01000253.1:3083-14004 GCF_003314775.1 Microbacterium sp. H6
GAGCCGGCAGCTGAGACTCGGTGAGCGCGTAGTCGGCTATGACGGCCTCCCGATCCGCACCGACCGCGGAGAGCGCGAGGGCGACGGTCACGCCCGTCCGGTCCTTACCCACAGTGCAGTGCACCAGCGTGCGCCCACTCGCCGCGATGATGCGGATAGCCGCGACGAGCCGCTCCCCGCTCTCTTCGAGGAGGTGGAGGTAGAGGTCGTCGAGACTGGTGTCCGCCTCGAAGAAGGAACGGACGGATCCGAGGAACAGCGGGAGGTGGGTGGTGTCCGGCCCGTCGATCTCCGTCGGCTCGGCTGCGACCTCTTCGCCGTCTCGCAGGTCGACGATGTGCGAGACGCTCTCCCGCAACGCGGCGGCGCCCGCGGTGGTCGCTCCGGAGAGCTGTCCGGAGCGCAGGAGGACGCCGGAGCGGATCCGACCGCCCTCCGCCGGCATGCCTCCCACGTCGCGGACGTTGGAGACCCCTTCGACGACGAGGATCATCATCCCGCCGCCTGCGGTCCTCGCGGGGGCACCGGGTAGCGGCCGGCGATCACGATCCTGTTGAAGGCGTTGATCGAGACGCATGCCCAGCTGAGCGCCGCGTACTCCTTCTCGGTGAAGACGCTTCCGACCTGGTCGTACACCTCGTCGGAGATCCCGTCCTCCGAGATCAACGTGAAGGCCTCGGCGAGTTCGAGAGCGGCGCGCTCCCGCTCGCTGAAGACACCGCTCTCACGCCACGTGGGGATCTGGGTCAGTGTGTCGGCGTCGACGCCCGCAGCGACCGCCCTGTCGACGTGGATCCGCGCACAGTAGGCGCAGCCGTTGAGCTGCGAGCAATGGATCATGACGAGTTCTTTGAGACGGTCGTCGATGCCGTTGGCCGCGCAGATCTGGCCCACCGTCTTCGAGAACGCGTCAAGCGCCTGGTACGCGGCCGGCTCGGTCTTGGACAGGTGCACACGCGTCTCGCTCATGACTCCATGATATTCGGCGGATGAGCGGGAAGCTCTGCCGCAGACGAACCGGAGCTTGGATCAATATGCCCATCAAACCCAGTCCTCATACGACATAATGCGACACGTTACGAAATAATCTCTTGTCATACTGGTCCGGCATTTCCGACGCCGCTTCCCGAGGGCGCAGAATGTGGAGGTGGCGATCGACAACAGCGAGTTCAGCTATCTTCCCGCACAGGCCGAAGCGCTCGGCGTACCGGTTCCGCCGGTCACGCGCCTCACCCTCCCACTCGCCGACGGCCGCATCCTGAGCGCCCTGCGTTTCGGTAGCGAAGCACCGCGTGTGACGCTGCTCCACGGCGCCGGCCTGAACGCACACACCTGGGACAACACCGCCCTCGCCCTGCAGCAGCCGCTGCTCGCGATCGATCTCGCCGGACACGGCGACTCCTCCTGGCGGGACGACGTCGACTACACGCCGCGCACACTCGCTCGTGACGTGGCCGCAGCGCTCGACGCCTGGGTGGAAGGGCCGCAGGTCGTGGTCGGGCAGTCCCTCGGCGGACTCACCGGCGCTGCTCTGGCAGCAGCGCGACCGGATCTGGTGTCCGAGCTCATCGTGGTCGACATCACTCCCGGCATCGATGTGAGTGCCGGCCCGGCGGCGCTGCGCGAGTTCTACGCGGGCCCGACCGACTTCGCGACACGCGACGAGCTCGTCGACAAGGCGATCTCACTGGGGTTCGGGGGCTCCCGACCCGAGACAGAGCGCGGTGTCTTCCTGAACACGCGAGTGCGCGAGGACGGGCGGGTGGAGTGGAAGCACCACTTCGCACACCTCGCCGCCCAGGCACTCGCCGCCCACGACCCCGGGTCCCCGACCGCACCGTCGGTGCTGCACGAGACCGGCTGGGATGATCTGACCGCGGTCACCGTACCGGTCACCCTGGTGCGTGCCGCACGCGGATTCGTGAGTGAAGCCGACGCCGTCGAGCTCCAGCGACGCGTCCCCGCGGCTGAGGTGGTCGTGCTCGACGCCACCCACAACGTGCAGGAGACCGCGCCGGTCGCCCTCGCCGGTCTGATCGACGCCGCCGTGCCCGCCCTCGGAATATGACGTTCCGTTCCACACCCGACCCTGACCCCTTCTCACATCTCTAGGCTCGATTCCACGGCACACAGCAGTTGCCGCACCGAGAGGAAACACCCATGTTCCGACGTACCCGACGTCTCGCGCTGATATCCGCCCTCGCGGCCACCGCCGTCATCCTCAGCGCCTGCTCCGGCACCACCGAGCCGGAGACCAGCAGCTCACCCGGCGCCCCCGACCCGAGCGCCACTCTCCACGTCGGCCTCGTCCTCGAGCCCACCAACCTCGACATCCGCCACACCAGCGGCGCGGCACTCGAGCAGATCCTGATCGACAACATCTACGAGGGCCTCGTCACGCGCACGCAGGACAACGAGATCGAGGGGCGTCTCGCCTCCGACTACGAGGTCTCCTCGGACGGGCTCACATATACCTTCACCCTCAACGACGGCGTGGTCTTCCACGACGGCACGCCGCTGACGTCGGCGGACGTCGTCTCCTCGTACGAGACCGTGCGCACGGACGCCACCGTGCAGGGCAACGCGGACTTCGCGTCGGTCACAGCGATCACGGCGCCGGACCCGACCACGGTTCAGATCACCCTGTCCGCTCCGAACCAGAACTTCCTCTTCGCGCTCACCGGCCCGGCCGGTCTCGTGTTCAAGTCCGGCGACACCACCGATCTGAAGACCGCGGAGAACGGCACAGGTCCCTTCACGCTGACGCGTTGGAACAAGGGAAGCACCATCACCTTCACGCGCAACGACGCCTACTGGGGGGATCCTGCCGGCGTCGCCCAGGTCGAGTTCCAGTACATCCCCGACTTCACCGCCGGCGTCAACGCCGCACTGGCCGGCGATGTCGACGTGCTCACGGCCGTCGACCCGAACCTCGCGCCTCAGCTCGAAGACTCCGGGGACTTCACCCTCACCACGGGACGCACCACCGACAAGGCCACTCTCGCGTTCAACAACAAGAAGGCGCCGCTCGACGACGTGCGGGTGCGCGAAGCCCTGCGCCTCGCCATCGACCATGAGGCTCTCATCGACGCGGTCGGCGCCGGCACGGCACTGTACGGGCCCATCCCCGAACTCGACCCGGGCTACGAGGACCTGTCCGACGTGATCTCCTACGACCCGGAGAAGGCGAAGAAGCTCCTCGCTGAGGCCGGTCAGGAGGACCTCGAGCTGACCCTCACGATCCCCTCGTTCTACGGCACGACCGTGCCCAAGGTGCTGATCTCGGACTTCAAGAAGGTCGGCGTGACGCTCGAGGTGAACTCGGTCGAGTTCCCCACCTGGCTGGAGGACGTGTACACGAACCACGACTACGACCTCAGCTTCGTGCTGCACGTCGAGCCGCGCGACTTCGGCAACTTCGCCAACCCCGACTACTACTTCGGCTACGACAACGCCGAGGTGCAGGATCTGTACACGAAAGCTCTGGCCGAGGTCGACCCCGACAAGTCCGCCGACCTGCTGGCACAGGCAGCGCGCATCGCCTCGGAAGACCACGCCGCCGATTGGCTCTACAACGGAGAGACCATCACCGCCGTGAGCCCCATCGTGTCCGGCTTCCCCGAAGACTCGATCAACTCCCGCATCAACCTCACGGGCGTCACCGTCTCCGCTGAGAAGTAGCAAGCGATCACCGCGTCGTGATCCGCTATGCGCTCGTCCGGGGAGCCCTGCTCATCGCAGGGCTCCTCGTGTCGAGCGCGCTCATCTTCCTGACGCTGCGCGTCTTCCCCGGCGATGTCGCACAGCTCATCGCCGGCACGCAGGCCTCACCCGCCGAGGTCGAAGCGCTCCGCGAATCCCTCGGCCTGAATCGCCCGCTCCTCGCCCAGTACACCGACTGGATCGGGGGCATCTTCCGCGGCGATCTCGGCACATCGCTGCTGTCCGGCGCCTCCGTCGGCGAAGAGATCCTCCTCAAGGCCCAGGTCACCGTTCCGCTCGGAGCGATGTCGCTCCTGATCGCCGTCGTCATCGCTGTGCCGTTCGGGATCCTCGCCGCCCTTCTTCGCAATCGGCGCGGCGGGACGGCGCTCAGCGTCGGAGCCCAGACGCTCGCCGCCGTCCCCGTCGTCTGGGCCGGCATGATGCTGATCGTCGTGTTCTCGGTATGGCTGGGATGGCTTCCTCCCCAGGGCTTCCCCCGCACCGGCTGGTCCACACCGGGGAAGGCGATCGAGTCGCTGCTGCTCCCCGCGCTCACGATCGGGATCGTCGAGGGGGCGATGCTCATGCGGTTCGTACGCAGCGCGACCCTGCAGGCAGCGGGACATGACTTCGTCCGCACCGCCGCCGCGAAGGGTCTCACCCGTACCCGAGCCCTCATCCAGCACGGCATCCCCGCCGTCGGCCTCTCCATCATCACCGTGCTCGGGCTCCAGGTGGCCGGCATCATCGTCGGGTCCGTCGTGATCGAACAGCTGTTCACCCTGCCGGGGATCGGCCGTATGCTCGTGGCCGATGTCGGCACGCGCGATCTGATCAAGGTGCAGAGCGAACTCCTCGTCCTCACCGGATTCGTCTTGGTCGTCGGTTTCCTGGTCGACCTCCTGCACCGCGCGATCGATCCTCGTCAGCGGGAGTCCGCATGAATCCGCGCTGGCTCTCCCGCCTCTGGGACACCTCCACAGGACGCTTCGGCATCGTCGTCGTCCTGGTGATCGTCATGACCGCGCTGATCTCGCTCCTCTGGACGCCGTTCGATCCGCAGGCCTCGGACATCGGCGATCGGTGGCTGCCGCCGAGCTGGCCCCACGTCCTCGGCACCGACGACACCGGACGCGACATCCTGAGTCTGCTGATGGCTGGTGCCCGCACGACGGTGTTCGTGAGCGTGGGGGCCGGCATCATCGCCACGGCTGTGGGGATCGCCCTGGCCGCACTCGGAGCGCTCACCGCACGGTGGATGCGGGAGACCGTCGCCGTGCTCGTCGACATCCTGATCGCCTTCCCTGTGCTGTTGATCGCGATGATGATCTCCTCTGTCTGGGGCGGTTCGCTCTGGGTCGTGATCTGGGCGGTCGGCATCGGCTTCGGCGTCAACATCGCGAGGGTCACGCGTCCGGAGCTGCGCCGCGTGCAGCAGAGCGACTTCGTCCTCGCCGCCAGAGCCGCAGGACTCACCCCCGCGCAGAGCCTGGTGCGCCACCTGCTGCCGAACGTGGCACCCGTCTTCATCGTGCAGCTGTCCTGGTCGATGGCCGTCGCCGTCCTCGCGGAGGCCGGCCTGTCGTACCTGGGTTTCGGCGCCTCCGTGGTCGATCCGAGCTGGGGCCTGCTGCTCGCCGACCTCCAGCGCTACATCGGGGTGCATCCGCTGTCGGTCATCTGGCCGGGACTCGCCATCACGATCACGGTGCTCGCGCTGAACCTGCTGGGTGACGGTCTGCGCGAGGCGACGGATCCGACGCTGCGGCACCGCTCCGCCGAGATCCACACTCCGGGGGTGGTCGCATGAGCCTGTCGGTGCAGGACCTCGTGATCGAGATCGACGGTCGGCCGGTGGTCGACGGCGTCTCCTTCGAGGTCGCAGACGGAGCGAGGCTCGGGCTGATCGGGGAATCCGGCTCGGGGAAGTCGCTCACCGCCCTCGCGGTGCTGGGACTGCTCCCCGACGGTGCGACCGCCAGGGGAAGCATCCGCTGGAAAGGGATCGAACTGATCGGGATGCCGGACCGCGAGCTCGCGCGCCTCCGAGGAGACGACATCGGCATCGTGTTCCAGGAGCCCCGCACCGCGCTCAACCCGATCAGGACCGTCGGACGCCAGATCGCGGAATCGATCCGCATCCACGAAGGACTCGGACGCCGCGCGGCGCGAGAACGGGCGATCGCGGAAGCGGCTCGGGTGCGGCTGCCCGACCCGGAGTCGATCGTCGACCGCTACCCGCACCAGCTCTCCGGCGGTCAGAGGCAGCGCGTCGCGATCGCGATGGCTCTCGCCTGTCGTCCGCGTCTGCTCATCGCAGACGAGCCGACCACGGCATTGGATGTCACGATCCAGGCGGAGATCCTCTCCCTGCTGCTGACGCTCGTCGCGGACGAGGGCATGTCGCTGGTCTTCATCACCCACGATCTCGCCGTGCTCGCCCAGGTCGCGACCGAGGGTGTCGTGCTCGAACACGGCAAGGTCGTCGAAGCCGCACCGGTCTCCACCCTTCTGTCGAGTCCCGCTTCGCCGATCACGCAGGGACTGCTGCGTGATGCGACGGCCACGCTCTGGCGTCCGGACGGGGGCACCGCATGAGCCTGATCGAAGCACGAGGCCTCGGCCGGGACTTCTTCGCACCGAAGCGCTCCGCGTTCGAGCGTGCCCGAACCGTGACCGCCCTGGCCCCGACCGACCTCGACATCGTCGAGGGGTCAGCGGTCGGCATCATCGGCGAGTCGGGATCGGGCAAGTCCACCTTGGTGCGACTGCTGCTGGGACTCGACCGCCCGACATCCGGCTCTGTGACGGTCGACGGACGTGCCGTGGACGCATCCGCTCCCGCGAAGTCCCTGCACTGGCTGCGGCGGGAGACGGGATTGGTCTTCCAGGATCCCTACGCGTCCCTGGACCCGCGCATGACGGCAGGCCAGATCGTCCGCGAACCGCTGTGGGCGCTCGGCGTCGAAGGCGACCACCGCGCGCGCGTCCGCGAGGTACTGGCCCAGGTGGGCCTCGAGCCCGACATGGCAGACCGGTATCCCCACGAGTTCTCCGGCGGGCAGCGTCAACGGATCGCGCTCGCGAGGGCGATCGTCCACGGTCCGCGGGTCCTGGTCGGCGACGAACCCCTGTCCGCCCTGGACGTCACCGTGCGCGCGCAGATCCTCGAGCTGCTGATCGAGCTGCGACGCACGGGCAACCTCACACTCGTGCTCGTGTCTCACGACATCGGCGTGGTGCAGAACCTCTGCGACACGGTCGTCGTGATGAAGGACGGGCGCGTCGTCGAACGGGGCGCGACGAGCGATGTGCTCCTGCACCCCACGCAGGACTACACCAGGAGGCTGCTCGCGGCGATCCCCGTCATCCCCACCCCGCCGGGCGGTTGAGCGGACGAGGTGAACGGGGTGCGCCCCTCCGGGCATCAGCGTCGCGCGCCGAACAGCTTTCCTCGTCGCCGCCCCGTCGGCGTGAGCACACGACGCATGTACACGGTGCCGAGGTCCCTGCCGAACTTGTAGCCGACCCGCCCCATCCGTCCGGCCTCGACGAAGCCGAGCTTCTCGTGCAGTCGGATCGACGCCTCGGCGCCATGATCGCTGATGACCGCGACCATCTCGCGCAGACCGATCTGCTCGCAGGCGTCGATGAGTGCTTGCAGCAGTGCCGCGCCGAGCCCCTTGCCCCCGGCTCCCGGACCGAGGTAGATCGAGTCCTCGACCGTGTACTTGTAGGCGTTCTTCCCCGCCCAGGGCTGCGCCAGCGCGTAGCCCATCACTTCGCCGCCCGGGGACACCGCCACGAGGAACGGCAGCTGCAGCCTGGTCAGCAGCGCGTACTTCTCACGCCAGTAGGGGATGCTGCTGCGGCGCTCGTCGAGGGTCACGGCCGAGTTGCTCGCGAAGTGGTTGTATATCTCACGCACGTGCGGCAGATCCGCCGGGCGGACCGGGCGGATCGCATAGGAGAAGACCTCGGGGGCCGGGGCAGGTCGGAGATGGCGCGGGAGAACGCGGCGACGGTCCCCCGGCTCGAATTGCATGCGCTCAGCTTAGGGAGAGAGGGCCTTCGCCATCCACTCGCCAGTCCACCGCCGCCGCACCCTGCTCCTCGAGAAGGGTGTTGGCACGGGAGAACGGTCGCGACCCGAAGAAGCCACGGCTGGCGGAGAGGGGCGAGGGGTGTGCGGAAGAGATCACCGGCGTCTCGCCCAGGAGAGGCTGCAGGTTCGCCGCGTCCCTGCCCCACAGGATCGCGACGAGCGGCTGATCGCGGGCGACGAGGGTGCGGATGGCCAGCTCGGTGACCTTCTCCCACCCCCAGCCTCGATGCGACGCCGCCGCGCCGGGGCGCACGGTGAGCACCCGGTTGAGCAGGAGGACGCCCTGATCGCTCCACGCGGTGAGGTCTCCGTGCGGTGCCGGTGGAATCCCGAGATCGCTCTGCCGCTCCTTGTAGATGTTCGCAAGGCTGCGGGGCAGGGGGCGCACGTCGCGATCCACGGCGAACGACAACCCGATGGGGTGCCCCGGAGTGGGGTACGGATCCTGTCCTGTGATGAGCACCCGCACGTCCGACAGGGGCCGCTGGAACGCTCGGAGCACATTCCCACCCGCCGGGAGGTAGCCGTGCCCTGCCTGCTGCTCGGCACGGAGGCGCTCACCCAGCGCGGTGATCGTGTCCTGCACCGGGGCCAGCGCCTCGGCCCATCCCTCATCGATCCGCCCCTCGGCGGCGAGCTCCGCGAGAGTCTGCGCCATCGTCAATCGGCCGATCGCACGCGCAGCGGCCCGCGGGCGAGCAGGTGCTGTGCGGACTGCGCGACCGGACGCATCGTGATCAGGTCGAGATTCACGTGGCCGGGAGACTCCAGGGCGTAGGCGATCACGTCGGCGACGTCATCGGCCACGAGCGGGGCTTCGACACCGGCGTACACCGCCTCCGCAGCCACGGGGTCACCGCCGAGCCGATTGAGCGTGAACTCCTCGGTGTGCACCATTCCCGGAGCCACCTCGACCACACGGATGGGCTCGCCGTTGAGCTCCTGCCGGAGCACCTTCACCAGCATCCCCTCCGCAGCCTTCGCCGCGTTGTAGCCCGCACCTCCGGCATACGCGGTCTGCGCGGCAGTGGACGTCACGAAGAGCGCATCCGCGTGGCCGTCCGCGGCAGCCGCACGGCGCAGCAGCGGAAGCAGGCCCGCGACGAGACGCTGACTCGCCAGGACGTTGGCGTCGAACATCCACTGCCAGTCCTCGACGGACGCGTCCTCGATGCGATCGGTGCCACGGGCGCCACCGGCGACCTGGACGAGAGCGTGGACCGGGCCGGATCGCTCGATCTCGCCCACGAGCGCCTCGACGGCGGACGAATCGGTCAGGTCGCAGGCGATGGCCGAAGCCCCGGTCTCCGCGGCGAGCGCGGCCAGTCGATCCGCGCGGCGTGCCACACCGACGACGTCCCATCCCCTGGCACGGAGCGCACGCACCGTCGCTGCGCCGATGCCCGAACTCGCACCTGTCACCACTGCTCGTCTGTTCACCATGCCTCCACCGTACGGCGTTCTCCCCCGATTGCGAGCTCCCCCCACGGCGCTGTCGTGGAACCCTCCCGCCGCGTGATTCCGGGGCTCCCCTCTGTTACGTCACATTTCCCACCTGTTGTTGACAAGCGCCGATATTCCGTACTGTCGCTGCAACGGCATCCGCCATCCGACCTTCCGACCACTTCTGGGGGAATCACATGTCCGCACCCGAGTCCTGGCGCTTCGAGACCAAGCAGATCCACTCCGGCGCTGCCCCCGACCCGGTCACCAAGGCGCGTGCCACGCCGATCTACCAGACCACCTCGTACGTGTTCGACAGCGCCGACCACGCGGCCAACCTCTTCGCGCTGGCGGAGTTCGGCAACATCTACACCCGTATCCAGAACCCGACGCAGGACGTGCTCGAGCAGCGTCTCGCCGCGCTCGAGGGCGGCACCGGGGCGCTCGTCCTCGCGAGCGGCCAGGCGGCATCGACCTTCGCGATCCTCAACATCGCCCAGGCCGGCGACCACTTCGTGGCGTCGAGCTCGATCTACGGCGGAACCTACAACCTCTTCAAGTACACGCTGGCGAAGCTCGGCATCGAGGTCACCTTCGTCGAGAACCAGGACGACGCCGAGGAGTGGCGCCGCGCCGTCCGTCCGAACACGAAGCTGTTCTTCGCGGAGACGATCGGCAACCCGCAGATCAACATCCTCGACATCCGCACCGTCGCCGACATCGCGCACGAGAACGGCGTCCCTCTGATCGTCGACAACACGATCGCCACCCCGTACCTGATCCGCCCGTTCGAGCACGGCGCCGACATCGTCGTCCACTCGGTCACCAAGTTCCTCGGCGGACACGGCACGACCATCGGCGGCGTCATCATCGACGGCGGCAAGTTCGAGTGGTCGAAGCACGTCGACACCTTCCCCGGCCTCACGGTGCCCGACCCGTCGTACCACGGCGCCAGCTACACGGCTGCTGTGGGCGACCCGCTCGCGTACATCATCAAGGCGCGAGTGCAGCTGCTGCGCGACCTGGGATCGGCGATCGCGCCGCAGAGCGCCTGGAACCTCATCCAGGGCGTCGAGACCCTTTCGCTGCGCATCGAGCGGCACGTGCAGAACGCGCAGGAGATCGCCGAGTGGCTCGACAGCCGCGACGACGTCGCGACCGTCAACTACTCGGGCCTGCCTTCGTCGCCGTGGTACGCCAAGGCGAACGAGTACGCCCCCAAGGGCGTCGGAGCCGTGCTGTCGTTCGAGCTGAAGGGCGGCGTCGAGGCCGGTCGCGAGTTCGTCAACAGCCTGTCGCTGTTCAGCCACCTCGCCAACATCGGCGACGTGCGCTCGCTCGTCATCCACCCGGCGTCCACCACGCACGCGCAGCTGACGCCCGAGCAGCAGCTGACCGCCGGCGTGACTCCCGGTCTGGTCCGGCTCTCCGTCGGCATCGAGAACGTCGATGACCTCAAGGCCGACCTCGAGCAGGCCCTCGCCGCAGCACGTGCCGTCTCGGAGGCCGCCCGCGCCTGATCCCCGCACCACGTCGATGCCCCGGAGCCCTGCGTTCCGGGGCATCGACGTGTGACGGCGACGGCCTCACCCGGCCGACCCACAGGCGGTTCCGTCGAGAATGGGACTCCGCCCCGAGGAGACCATGATCGACGCTCAGCACCCCCCG
>NZ_QOAY01000253.1:14028-17228 GCF_003314775.1 Microbacterium sp. H6
CACGCGGCGGTCACGGACCGTCGCCCGGTGGCTCGCCGTGACCGGTGTCCTCCTGGCGCTCGTCGTCGCCTGCGGCTGGATCCCGGGGCTCGTCGGCACCGCGGTCTCGGCTGTCCTCCCGTGGCTGGGGATCATCCTCGTCGCACTGGTGCTGGTCGCCCTCCTGCGTGCGCCGCGAGTTCTCGTCCTGATCCTGGTTCCCGCACTCCTGTGGGCCCTCGCGATGATGCCGGCGTTCCCCGGCCTCCCCGGCGGGGCGGACGTGGAGTCGGCTGCCGCATCCGAGCTGACCGTCGTGAGTCAGAACGTGCGAGCGCGCTCCGGTGGAGCCGCATCCTCCGCCTCCGAGCTGGCGCAGAGCGGTGCCGACGTGATCGCCCTCGTCGAGCTCGACGGAGACAGCCTCTCCGCCGCGCAGGACACCCTCACAGCGGAGTACCCGCACTCCTACACCGTCGGGACGGTGGGCGTCTGGAGCAGGTATCCCCTCGCTGATGCCGAGCCCCTCACACTCGGACTCAGCTGGAAGCGCGCGCTTCGCGTCGAGGTGCAGGCCCCGTCCGCTCCCGTCGCCGTCTATGTGCTGCACGCGGCATCGGTACGGCCAGGGCACCAACAGGACCGTGACACCATGCTGGGCGGCATCGCGGAAGAGGTGGCGTCCGACCCGGCGGAGTCGCTGATCGTCGTCGGCGACTTCAACGCACCGTCGACCGATCCGAGTCTGACCGCCCTGCGCGCGGAGACCGACTGGGTGCGCCCGACCGACGGAAGCCTGGGCTTCACATGGCCCACGGCCTTCCCACTCGTCCGCATCGACCAGGTGTTCGTACGCGGACTCGACGTCGTCACCTCTGGCACCATGCGCGCAGGCAACAGCGACCATCTGGCGACCGTCACCCGAGCCCGATCCGCGATCACTCCGTAACCTGCCACCGAGGGGTGCCCTGCCAGGCGAGAATGGAAGCATGGATTGGCAGACGACCTCCGAGGACACGGTGCCCTCTGCACCCGTGACGGAGGCCGATGTCAGGCTGCTCCGCGCCCGTCCGCCGGCGACCGGCGCCTGGCGGGACGGCGACCCCGTGGGGGGTCGTCGCTTCGCCGCCTTCGGACCGTTCGCGACCGAGAGCGGTGCAGAGCTCCCCGGCATCCGCATCGCCTACGAGTCCTGGGGCGAGCTGAACGCGGCACGGGACAATGCCGTCCTGGTGCTGCACGCGCTCACCGGCGACAGTCACGTGCGCGGAGCCGCGGGCGCCGGCCACCCCACCGCGGGCTGGTGGGAGGACATCACTGGTCCTGGCGCTCCGCTCGACACGGACCGCTGGTTCGTGATCGCCCCGAACATGCTGGGAGGATGCCAGGGATCGACGGGACCTGCGAGCATCGCCGCGGACGGCTACGAATGGGCGTCGCGCTTCCCCTACCTGACCATCCGCGACCAGGTCGCCGCCCAGGTGCGCCTCGCCGATGCTCTCGGCATCGACAGCTGGGCCGCGGTCATCGGCGGCTCCATGGGAGGGATGCACGCGCTGGAATGGGCGGCCACGCACCCCGAGCGTGTGCAGCGCCTCGCCGTGCTCTCCTCTCCCCCGGTGACCACCGCCGACCAGATCGCGCTCAACACCGTGCAGTTGGAGACCATCCGCATGGACCCGCGCTTCCAGGGCGGCGAGTACTACGACCTCGCGGACGGCGACGGTCCGCACCGGGGGCTCGCCCTCGCCCGACGCATGGCTCTGCTGAACTACCGCAGCCCGATCGAGCTGAATCAGCGGTTCCAGCGCTCCTGGCAGTCCGACGTGTCACCGCTCGGTCACGGCGGACGCTTCGCGGTGGAGTCGTACCTCGACTTCCATGGCAACAAGTTCACACGCCGATTCGACGCGAACAGCTACATCACCCTGGTCGAGGCCATGAACTCGCACGACGTCGGCCGCGGTCGAGGAGGCGTCGAAGAGGCGCTGCATGCCGTCACCGCGACCACGTTGGTGCTCGGGATCGACAGCGACCGGCTCTTCCCTGTCGACGGACAGCAGCGCATCGCCCGCAGCATCCCGAACGTCATCGACGACGAGGCCGTGGTCATCGCCAGCGACTTCGGACACGACGGCTTCCTCATCGAGACCGAGGCGGTCGGCTCGAATCTGCGGCGCCTGCTCGAGAGCTGACCCCTCCGCTCAGCTCGGTTCGAACCGCCAGGGCAGCGAACCCGCCTCGAGACGCCCCTGCTCCCAGGCGAAACCCCGACCGGCATCGGAGTCGAGCACCCGCGTCTGGAACAGCTGGGCCGAGCCGCCCGAGGAGAGTGCCGAGGACACATCGCCGAACGCCGAGAGCTGATGCAGTGTGATCCAGGTGGGCGGGTACAGGCTCCACGTCCCGGACGCATGGCGCGCGAGCGCCTCAGCCGGGCGCACCCACGCGATCTCCTCGACCTCGTCGGCGGAGGGCGCGGCCTCCCCGGTCGGTGCGTGAGCGAGGAAGAACCAGGTCCGGATGCGCGTCGGTGCCTCCGGCGGCGGCTGCCACTCCGACAGCACGATGAGATCCTCGACCGTGAGGCCGACCTCCTCGGCGGTCTCCCTGATGGCGGCGTGCCGCGCATCGTCGATGTCGCCACCCCCGCGGATGTCACCGGGCTCGACCTTGCCCCCGGGGAAGACCCACGCTCCCGCGAACGAGCCGCGATCGGGCCGCCGCATCAGGAGCACCTCGAACCCCGCATCCGACGCCCGCAGCAGGACAACGGTCCCGGCCACGGGCAGAGTCGTCTCGGGAGCACTCACCCCGTCACTCTACGGTGCGGTCGTCTACGGTGCGGTCGTCTACGGTGCGGTCGTCTACGGTGCGGTCGTCTACGGTGCGGTCGAGGTCGGTGCTGTCGATGTCGAGACGACCGATGCCGATCCGGCCGATACCGCTGTGACGAGCTCCACCGGCGCGGGACGACGCCCTTCGACGCGATAGGACAGCAGGGCGATCAGCAGACCCGCCACGGCGAGCGCGGCCCCTGTCCACGCCGGTGCCGTGAAGCCCCAGCCTGCGGCGATCACGACGCCGCCGAGGAAGGCACCCAGACTGTTGCCGATGTTGAGCGCGGAGTGGTTCATGGCTGCCGCGATCGACTGGTTGTCACCGGCCACATCCATGAGGCGGGTCTGGATCGTCGGGCTCAGCACCGACGAGACGAAACC
>NZ_QOAY01000253.1:17342-25585 GCF_003314775.1 Microbacterium sp. H6
GAGCACCACGACCGCCAGGCTGACGATCCAGAACGACAGGAAGGCGAGCAGCGCGAAGACGAGAGCCATGGCGGCGAGACCGAAGAGCAGCGTGCGACGCAGATCGATGTCGGCGAGATGACCACCGACCAGGTTTCCCGCCGTCATCCCGAGCCCCATCAGCACGAGCACGATCGGCACGACCCACTCCGGCGAACCGGACACCTCTGTCACCAGGGGCGCGATGTAGCTGTAGACGGCGAAGAACCCGCCGAACCCGATCGCGCCGACACCCAACGTGAACCACACCTGCGGGATCCGGAACACCCGCAGCTCCTGCCGCATCGTGCGCCCTGGATCCCCCGGATGCTCCGGCACGAACAGCGCGATGCAGACAGTGGCGAGCGCGAACACGATGGCGACGACGGCGAAGGCCGAGCGCCACCCCCACTGCTGTCCGAGGAAGGTGCCCAGCGGCACGCCGACGACGTTCGCGACCGTGAGGCCGGTGAGGATGAAGGCCACGCCCTTGGCACGGTTGCCCGGCCCCATCACCTCGGCCGCCACGAGTGCACCGATGCCGAAGTACGCACCGTGCGGGAGACCGGCGAGGAAGCGGGACGCGGCGACGAGCTCGAACGTGGGCAGCACCACGGTGAGGGCGTTGAACACCGTCAGCGCGAGAGCCAGCACGATCATCACCCGATGCCGTGGATATCGCGCGACGAAACCGGCGATGGTCGGGGCGCCGACCACCACACCCAGCGCGTACAGCGAGATCAGCCACCCCGCTTGGCTCAGCGCATCTTCCGGGCTGGTCGCCCAGAGCGAAGGGAGCAGGTCGGCGGCGATGTTGGGAAGCAGGCCCATGACCACGAACTCGGTCATGCCGATTCCGAAGCTGCCTATGGCGAGAGAGAGGAGCGCCCACTTCGCCGCACCCCTCGATTCAGTCGAGGGATTCACCGGAACAGCCTACCGGCCCTCGGACGATCGAGCGTCATGAACACATCCACGTCGTCCTCGGAATCGACGACGAACCCGTGGCGCTCGTACAGGCCTCGGGCCGGGCTGCCCCTGAGCACGTTGAGGCGGTACCGGCCGGCACCGTCGAGCACCGTCGTGAGCACGCGGCCCCCGACCCCGCGACCCTGGTGCGAGGGAGAGATGTAGAAGTGCTCCAGCCATAGCGAATCGCCGTCTCGGCGGAGGGCGACAGAGCCGACGTCGACGGCATCCACGACGATGATCCGCGTCTGCGCAGGCTCGAACGCGTCGCGGAAGCGCTGCCGGACACGGACCTCGTCATAACGTCCGAGTCGCTCCAGGTCGACTCTGAGCACGTCGGCCCGGAGCTCCGCGATCCACTCGGCGTCCTCGGCGAGCGCCGGTCGAAGAGCGATCGACGTCGCCGGGACGACGTCAGTCATCCGCGCGCGCAGAGCCCGCCTCTTCCGAGCCCGCCTCTGTGAGAGCAGCCTCGAGGCGTTCGATCTTCGCGTCGAGCTCTCCGGAGTACCCGGGCCGGATATCGGCCTTCAACACAAGCGAGACCCGCGATCCGAACGGCATGACGGCCTCGGTCGCACGCTTCACGACGCCCATGACGGTGTCCCAGTCCGGGCCCTCGATCTCGGTGAACATGCTGGTGGTGCGGTGCGCCAGGCCCGATTCCCGCACCACGCGCACGGCAGCGGCCACGGCGTCGTGCACCGATGCATCGGTGCGCTCGGCACCCTCGGCCGGGGTACCGCTCGGGGCGACGGAGAAGGCGATCAACATGGGTTCACTCCAGGGTTTTCGGTTGGCGGACGGGTACGCGAAGCAGAGCACGGATGCCCAGCACGAGCAGGACGATGAGAAGGACGTTCCGCACCGTGAGGACGGCGACGGAGAGGGTATCGGCTCGCAGCAGCGCGTCGTAGCCGATCGGGTAGACGAGGCAGGTGAGCAGACAGAGGGCGAGGACGACGACGGCGGGGACGCGCGCCCTGACGCGGTCGAGCACGAGCCACAGGATCATCGGCGCGATCAGCCAGGTCTGGAACTGCGGGGAGCCCACCTTGTTCGTGACGATCAGCAGCGTCACGAGCGCGAGGGCGAGCGGAGGGAACAGCCGGGTGAAGCGCGCACCGCGGATCGCCTTGAGCGCGCCGACGGCTGCGACCGCGAGCACGCACACCGCCATCAGGGGCGTGAGCACGGCCGCGACGGCATCGACGCCCGGTGCCGTGATCTGGAAGGTCAGGATCTCGAAGCTGTACTCGATGCGGGCGGCCCCGGTGACGGCGAGCCACAGGAACGGCGTGGCGGCGACCGCTTCGATCTGCAGTCCCCGTCCCGTCTGCTCCGTCAGGAAGCCGAGGATCTCGGAATCCGCTCCGAGCACGAGCAGCGCTGCGACGACTCCGGCCGTGACGGCCAGCGCGGCGAACAGCACCCGCATGCGCGCCCTGAGCGCGATCACGGCGGCGAGCACGAGCGCGCCCGGCCAGATCTTGATCCAGGCGCCGACCGTGAGGAGGGCAGCACCGACGACCGGCCGACTCACGAGCCAGAGCCCGCCGATCACGGCGATCGGCACCGTGATCGCATCGATCCGATAGAGCGCGATCGGTCCGAGGAGGAGCAGCGCCGCGCACCAGAACCAGGCGGCCACGCGGCGCGGGCGCGACGGCGAGCGGCCGATCAGCACTCCGAACGCCACCGCATCGAGGATCACGACGAGGGCAGCCCACCCGATCAGGTACGCACCGGAGACCCCGAGCAGCGGCACGAGCGGCGCCGCGAGCATCTTGGCCACGAGCATCGGCACGAGCGCGAGCTGCGGGTACACCCAGGTCTCGGTGACGCCGACGATCGGGCCCCCGTCGAGGGCTGACGAAGCCCAGGGCTCGTAGACGAGGACCACATCGCCCATGGGCTGACTGGGATAGACCCAGCCCGCCCATGCCGTGAGCAGGTGGGCGAGGAGGAAGGCGACCCACAGCACGGCCACCCCGGTCGGCGGGCGATTCACGCGAGGACGTCCGCGATCGCCTGCGGCAGCGCCGCAGCGACGTCCATGGCGACGATCGGATGCCCCGTCCCGCCGTCGCTCATCCCCGCGGCCACTCGGCCCGCCTGTCCGTGTATCCACGCCCCGGCGGCGGCGACCTCGGCGATCGGGCGGCCCTGGTTCGCTGCGAGCACGGCACCCAGCACCCCGGCGAGCACATCCCCTGTCCCTGCGGTCGCCAGCCACCCTGTACCCGCGTCGACGGCGATGACGCCGCCGTCAGGAGACGCGATCAGCGTGCGAGCTCCCTTGAGCAGCACGGTGCCTCCGACCCGGTCCGCCGTCCTCCTGGCCGCCGACGCGCGATCCTCTTCGGACGTGGAGATGCCGAGCTGCTCCTGCAGCCGGGCGAACTCCCGCGCGTGAGGGGTCACCAGGAAAGGAGCGCGCGCCTTCCCGGCGAGATCGAGTGCGCCCGCGTCGATCACCACGGCTGCATCGCCGGCGACGATCGCCTCGAGGGCGGCCTGCTCCGCGTCGTCCCGGTCGGTGGGGTCCGTGCCGGAACCGATCACCCAGGCGTCGATCCGCGACCGGCCGACATCCGCCCCCGCCACCGTCTCCGGACGTCGGGCGAGAACAGCATCTGCCACCCGCTCCGCGCCCACGTACCGGACGAATCCGGCGCCCGTGCGCCACGCGGCCTCCACCCCGAGCACTGCGGCACCCGGATATGCGGGCGACCCGGTGCGAAGCGCCACCACACCACGGGCGTACTTGTCGTCGTCGGCTGTGGGAACACGGAACAACCGCGCCGTGTCATCTCGCGTCCACTCGCGCACCTCGACCATGACTCCACGTTAGTGCGACGGCCCTCGGGTCGCCTGCGCGGCGGTAGCGTCGAACGGTGAGTCTTCTCTTCTCCCCGCTGACCATCCGTTCCGTCACCCTGCGCAATCGCCTCTGGGTGTCGCCGATGTGCATGTACAGCGCCGTCGACGGCGTGGCGCAGGAGTGGCATCACACTCACCTCGCGCAGTTCGCCTCGGGCGGCGCCGGGCTCATCATCGCCGAGGCGACCTCGGTCGTCCCCGACGGGCGGATCTCGCCGCGCGACCTGGGGCTCTGGAACGACGAGCAGCGCGACGTGCTCGCCCCGATCGTCCAGGCGATCCACGATCGGGGCTCGCACGCGGGCATCCAACTCGCCCACGCCGGCCGCAAGGCCTCGACGTGGTGGCCCTGGGCTCCCGAACGAGGCACTGTGCCGACCGGTGAGGGTGGATGGACCACGTCCGCGCCGTCCGCCATCGCCTACGAGGGCTTCGACACCCCGATCGCCCTCGATACGGCGGGCATCGACCGCGTGGTGGAGGCCTTCGCCGATGCAGCTCATCGCGCGGTCGCCGCGGGCTTCGACGTGCTGGAGATCCACGGAGCGCATGGCTACCTCCTCCACCAGTTCCTCTCTCCACTGTCCAACCACCGTGAGGACGAATACGGTGGTTCGCTCGAGAACCGCGCTCGTCTACTGCTGCGCGTGGTCGGCGCCGTCCGCGACGCCACCGGCGTCGACGTGCCGCTGTTCGTCCGCATCTCCGCCACCGACCACGCGGAGGGCGGGTTCACGCCGGAGGAGGCGGAGATCGTCAGTGGCTGGGCGACCCAGCACGGTGCAGACCTGATCGACGTATCGAGCGGTGGCCTCGTGGCGCATCAGCAGATCACCGTGTTCCCCGGATACCAGGTACCGCTCGCCGAGGGCGTGCGTCAAGGCGGTCGGATCCCGGTCTCCGCGGTGGGCCTCATCACGGCGGCCTCCCACGCGGAGCAGGTGCTCGCCGATGGCGCCGCCGACGCGATCTTCGCGGGACGCGAGTGGCTGCGCGACCCGCATTTCGCCCTCCGCGCCGCGCACGAGCTCGACGCCGAGGTCGCCTGGCCGCCGCAGTACGAGCGCGCCCGTCCCCGCTGAGCCCCCGACGACGAAGGCCGCCGATCCGTGCAGGATTCGGCGGCCTTCGTCGTGCGGTGGAGGATCAGCGTCCGCGGAAGCGACGTGTCGCGTCCTGAACCTCGCCGACCAGTTCCTCCAGGATGTCCTCGAGGAACAGGACAGCGGTGGTGTTCCCCTCCGCGTCCCGCACCTTGGCCAGGTGCCGGCCCGCGCGGCGCATGACCGCGAGGGCGTCCTCGAGGTCGGTGTTCTCCTGAACGGGCACCATGTGGTGGATACGTTTGGCCGGGACCGGCTGGATCATCTTGGTCTCGGCGTCCGCTCCCTCGGACGCCCGCAGGATGTCCTTGAGGTGCACGTAGCCGATCGGAACCGACTCGTCGTCGACGATCACGTAACGCGAGAACCCGTAGCGGGCGACCGCCTTCTCGATGTCGTCCGGCGTCGTCGACTGCGGAAGAGTGACCAGATCGCTCAAGGGCACAGCGACATCCCTGGCCTTCTTGTCGGTGAACTCGACGGCGGCGGCGACGGTTCCCGCCGTGTCCATGAGCACGCCCTCGCGACGCGACTGGCTGACGATGGTCGCGACCTCTTCGAGCGTGAACGTGGATGCCGCTTCATTCTTCGGCTCGACGCGGAACAGGCGCAGCACGCCGTTCGCCGCCGCGTTGAGCACCCAGATCACCGGCATGAAGACCTTCGACACCCAGACCAGCGGCGGGGCGAGGATCAGCACAGCGCGGTCCGGCACTGAGAAGGCGAGGTTCTTCGGCACCATCTCACCGAACACCACGTGCAGGAACGAGACGACCAGCAGCGCGACCGTGAACGACACGGCATCGACGGCGCCGTCCGGCCACCCCAGCGCATGCAGCGGCACCGACAGCAGGTGGTGGATGGCCGGCTCCGACACGTTGAGGATCAGCAGCGAGCAGATCGTGATGCCGAGCTGCGAGGTCGCGAGCATGAGCGTGGCATGCTCCATCGCGTACAGGGCCGTCTTCGCTGCACGCGAACCCTGATCCGCGCGCGGCTCGATCTGCGATCTTCTGGCCGAGATCACGGCGAACTCGCCGCCGACGAAGAACGCGTTCGCGACCAGGAGCACGACGAGCCAGGCGAGTCCGCCCCAATCGCTCATCGGGTCACCTCCTCATCGACAGCGAGCGGTCTCGGCACGTAGCGCACCCGATCGACTCGCCGACCGTCCATGCGCACGACCTGGAGCGTGCCGGTGTCGAGCTCGACCTCGTCGCCGACCGACGGAACCCGTTCGAGCACACTCATGACGTAGCCGCCGACGGTGTCGTAGACGTCGCCCTCCGGCACCTCGACGCCGGCGCGACGACGCAGCTCGTCCGGTCGGAGCTCCCCGGGGAACGTGATGCCCTCGCGGTTGCGGATCACTCCGGCCCTGGTGCGATCGTGCTCGTCGGCGACCTCGCCCACGAGCTCTTCGACCAGGTCTTCGAGGGTCACCAGACCGGCGGTGCCGCCGTACTCGTCGACGACGACGGCCAGTTGGTAGCCGCGTGCCCGCAGCTCGGCGATCAGGGCGTCGACGTGCACGGTCTCCGGCACCCGGAGCGGTTCCGTCGCCAGCGCGCCGGCAGGAACCTCGGTCCGACGCTCTCGAGGCACGGAGATGGCCGCCTTGAGGTGGACGACACCGGTGATGTCGTCCAGGTCGTCGTCGTACACCGGGAAACGGCTGTGCCCGGTGCGTCGGGCGAGCTGGATGACGTCGTCGGCGGAGTCGCCGGCCGCGATCGCATGCATGCTCGGACGCGCCGTCATCACATCGGCGGCGGTCAGCCGGGCGAAGGTGAGCGTGCGGTCGAGGAGCGTCGCTGTATCGGCTTCCAGCAGACCGGCGCTGGCGGAACGGCGCACGAGAGAGGAGAGCTCCTCAGCGCTCCGGGCCCCCGAGAGCTCCTCCTTCGGCTCGATGCCCATACTGCGCAGCACGCCGTTCGCGCTGCCGTTGAGCACCACGACGGCCGGCTTGAACACGGTCGTGAAGGCGATCTGGAACGGGACCACGAGCTTCGCAGTGGCCAGAGGCAGCGCGAGGGCGAAGTTCTTCGGGACGAGCTCGCCGAGGATCATCGAGAGCACCGTCGCCACCAGCATCGCCACGATGGTCGCGATCGGGGTGACGGCCGCCTCGGGGATGCTCCAGGCGATGAACGTCGGACGCAGCAGGTTCGACAGCGCCGGCTCCATCGTGTACCCGGTGAGCAGGGTCGTCAGCGTGATCCCGAGCTGCGCAGCGGAGAGATGGGTCGACGTGTGCTTGAGGGCGCTGATGGTGAGGGAGAGCCGCGACTCGCCTCTCGCCTGCCTGGCCTCGAGGTCCGCGCGATCGAGGTTCACCAGGGCGAACTCGCTGGCGACGAAGAGGCCGGTGCCGACCGTGAGCAAGAGCCCCACGCCCAACATGATGTAGTCCATCAGAGGTTCCTCTCCTGTGAGAGAGGCGGACAGTGGGGCGATGTTCTACAACTGGGAGGGTCGTCCATTATGCCGACGATTGTACCCAACGCGACCGTGTATGCGCGCAACGATCACCAGCTGACCGGAAGCGCCTTGCCCTCTTCGTAGCCGGCCGCCGACTGCAGACCCACGACGGCGCGGTCATGGAACTCCGGGACGGATGCAGCCCCGGCGTAGGTGAACGAGGATCGCACCCCCGAGGTGATCATGTCGAGGAGATCCTCGACGCCGGGCCGGAGCGGGTCGAGGTAGATCTTCGATGACGAGATCCCCTCAGCGAACAGCTCCTTGCGCGCACGCTCGTAGGCGTCGAGCCTGCCGAAGCGGGCCTGGACCGCCTTGGTCGACGCCATGCCCCACGACTCCTTGAACAGGCGGCCTTCCGCATCGCGCTGCAACTCGCCCGGCGCTTCGATCGTCCCCGCGAACCACGAACCGACCATGACGGAGGCGGCACCTGCGGCGAGGGCCAGAGCGACATCGCGGGGGTAGCGCACTCCCCCGTCTGCCCAGACGTGCGCGCCGAGCTCCCGCGCCGCCTGCGCCGTCTCGAGCACAGCGGAGAACTGCGGGCGGCCGACCGCGGTCATCATGCGGGTGGTGCACATCGCGCCGGGACCCACGCCGACCTTGAGGATCGACGCACCGGCGTCGACCAGGTCGGCCACGCCCTCCGCGGTGACGATGTTGCCCGCGACGACGGGAAGACCGAGGTCGAGCTCGGCGACGGCCCGCAGCGCTCGCAGCATGCCCTCCTGGTGTCCGTGGGCGGTGTCCACCACCAGCACGTCGACGCCGGCGGCGGCGAGG
>NZ_QOAY01000233.1:0-201 GCF_003314775.1 Microbacterium sp. H6
CCCACTGTCCTGGTGTTCGGCGACTCCTGGACGTACGGCTCGGCGGCCACCCTCCCCACGCAGGGCTACGCCTATCTCCTCGCCGATCTCCTCGGCGGCCGGACCATCGTGGACGGCGTCCGCGGGAGCGGATACCTCAAGCCCGGTATCGACGGACCGACGTTCGGAGAGCGCATCGCCGCACTCGACCCGTCGCTGTCG
>NZ_QOAY01000233.1:242-1912 GCF_003314775.1 Microbacterium sp. H6
ACCTCGTGATCATGCAGGGCTCGATCAACGACCGTGCCCAGGGTGCCGCCGGATACCGCGAGGCCGTGAACGCCGCGTGGGACGCGATGGCCGCCCTCTACCCGAAGGCCACGATCGTGGTGCTCGGCCCGGCCCCGCACGAGCTTCCCGTCGGTGCGACCACGGCCCGCATCGACACCGACCTCGCGGAGCTCGCCGCAGCGCGCGGCTGGTGGTACATCTCCCCGATCGCCCAGGCCTGGATCACCGCGCAGAACTATCTCGACGTGATCGACGTGGAGGTCGGCCGCAAGCATCCGTCCACGGATGGACACCGATACCTGGCCGAGAAGCTGGCCGCCGCCCTCGACGAGCTGCGCGCCGCGCCCATGACGGAGGCCGGTGGGTCGGAGACCACCCCCGACGAGTGATATTGTCGATCGGTACGCCTCCGTAGCTCAGTGGATAGAGCGCCGGTTTCCGGTACCGTAGGTCGCAGGTTCGACTCCTGTCGGGGGCACACATCAGCAGAAGGCCGCTCTTCGGAGCGGCCTTCTCTCGTTTCGCCTCGACTGGCGGTTCGCGCTCAGCTGCGAAACCGCCCGAGATCAGCGGCTGCCGAACGTCCGCGGCGGCCGAAGGTGCGCAGGCCCCGCAGGTTCCCAGGCCTTCCGGATAGGCTGTTGCCGTGCCCCTCCTCTCGATCGCCGGTTCGACGCGTGCCCCGCACCGTCTGCGTTCGGCGACGCCCATGAGGGCGTGGATGCGGATCATCATGCACCCGGGCACGAACGGGTGGACCAGCGTCTGGGGCACTCTCTCGCACGGCGAGATCGCCGGCTGCCCGCCGCCACGGAACTAGACCACGCCTCGAACGGGGCGGTGGTCTTCTGCGCCATTCACCCCTTCTCTCACGTGAGGTCTTTCCGTGTCCCCGAATCCTTCCCCTGCCCGCATCTCCCTCGCCCCGCACGCCCTGTGGCAAGGCATCCGTTCCAACGCACGCAGCGACGTGCTCGGTGGGTCGCTTCTGCTCGCGGCCACGTTCGCCGCGTTGATCCTCGCCAACAGTCCCGCCGCGCCCTGGTACGAGTCCGTGCGCGACTTCACCTTCGGCATCCCCGAGCTGCATCTCGAGCTCAGCATCGGCGCGTGGGCGTCGGACGGACTCCTGGCGATCTTCTTCTTCGTCGTCGGATTGGAGCTGAAGGAGGAGTTCGTCGCGGGACGCCTGCGCGATCCTCGCCGCGCTGCCCTCCCCATCGCCGCGGCCGTGGGTGGAGTGGTGGTGCCCGCGCTGATCTTCGTGCTGATCAACGCCGCGAGCGGTGCGGATGCGCTGCGTGGCTGGGCGATCCCCACCGCGACCGACATCGCGTTCGCGGTGGCCGTGATCGCTGTCGTCGGCAAGTTCCTGCCGCCCGCGCTGCGTGTGTTCCTGCTGACCCTCGCCATCATCGACGACCTCATCGCGATCACCATCATCGCGACCTTCTACACCGAGAGCATCAGCTTCCCGTGGCTGATCCTCGCGCTGCTGCCCCTGGCAGGATTCGCCGCCCTGGTGGCGAAGGGCGTGCGCGCATGGTGGCTCCTCCTGCCCCTCGCCATCGCGGTGTGGGTGTGCATCCACGCGTCCGGCGTCCACGCGACGGTCGCCGGCGTGCTGCTCGGCTTCGTCGTGCCCGTCA
>NZ_QOAY01000122.1:0-24060 GCF_003314775.1 Microbacterium sp. H6
TCGATCCTGCTCGCCGGCACGACGGTCGCCACGGTCGCGGGAGTGCCGGCCGGCTCCCTGCTCGGTTCGGCCCTGGGGTGGAGGGCCACCTTCTGGGCTGTCGCCCTCCTGTGCGCTCCGGCGATCATCGGCGTCGTGCGCGGCGTCGCGAACTCGGTGGGCTCAGCGGAGCAGGCCGCAGCCTCACCGCGCCTCCGCGCAGAACTCCGTCAGCTGGCGACGCCGATGCTCCTGCTGCCCATGGGCATCGGTGCGCTGATCAACGGTGGCACCTTCGCGGCTTTCACCTTCCTCGCCCCCGTCGTCACCGAGGCGGCGGGTCTTGCGGAGATCTGGGTGTCGGCGGCGCTGGTGCTGTTCGGTATCGGTTCCTTCCTCGGCGTGGCGCTCGCGGGCCGGCTCTCCGACCGGCGTCCCGGGCTCGTGCTCTTCGTCGGCGGACCGCTGCTGCTGACGGGCTGGGTCGGGCTGGCGGCGTTCGCCTCCGCCCCGGCTGCGCTCCTCGCGCTCGTCTTCGTGCAGGGCGTGCTGTCCTTCGCCGTCGGGAGCACGGTGATCACCCGCGTGCTCTACGCCGCATCGGGTGCGCCCACGATGGGGGGCTCGTACGCCACGGCGGCATTGAACGTCGGCGCGGCCGTCGGTCCGGTGCTCGGTGCGGTTGCACTCAGCGCGGGGTGGGGGCTGCTCGCCCCGATCTGGGTCGCGTCAGGCCTGACAGCCGCGGCTCTCGCGATCCTGCTGCTGACGCGTCACACCCAGCCGGGCAGCCAGTTGTGCAGCAGCCAGAAGTCGTAGGGCACACTCATCCCGGTCCACAGCGGCAGGAAGAACGCCGACACCAGCACGACGAAGGCGAGGAAGATCATCACGGTGCGCTCGCCCGACTGTCGACGGTGCAGCGGATCCTCGCGCTTCCCGGCGATGATCCGCAACGTCATCGCGAGGGCGATCACCAGGAACGGCATCATGACGACCGTGTAGAACTGGAAGATCGTGCGCTCGGGGAACATGAGCCAGGGCAGGTACGTCACAGCGAGACCGACCAGGGGGATGCTCAGCTCCGGGCCCACGGGCTGCTTCGTGATCCACCCCCGCACGAGGCGGTACACCAGGTAGATCGAGGCCGCGACGCCCGCGTACCAGATGAGGGGATTCGGGATCGCCGAGATCACGCCGATGCAGTGGTCGGTGCCGCATCCCGTGGGGTCGGAGTCGACCCAGACCGCGGTGGGGCGCAGCAGGAACGGCCACTCCCATGCGGCGCTCGCATACGGGTGCCCTCGGGTGAGACCGACGTGGAAGCCGAGCATCGACTCGTGGTACTTCCACAGGGCGATCAGCGGGTTGGAGTCGCTCTGCCGGTCGTACCCTCCGGCCGTCACGAGCCATCCGGTCCAGCTGACCAGGTACACGGCGAGAGCGGGGAAGACGAGCAGCACGAACGAGACGGGACCCTGGCGGAACGCGGCGGCAGTCGGCCACAGGACCACTCCGGCGCGGCGCCGCGCCAGCGCATCGGTGATGACGACGTAGAGGCCGAAACCCGCGAGCACGTACAGGCCCGACCATTTCACGGCCGAGGCCGCCCCGAGCGCCAGCCCTGCGGCGACGAGCCAGGGGCGACGCCAGAGCACCGGCCCCCAGAACGGGTCGGGACGCTCGGGGTCTCGCCTCTCGAGCACGGGGATCGTCCGCTGCCGGTCGATGATCACGAAGAGCACGCCCAGCAGGACGAAGAAGGTCAGGATGCCGTCGAGCAGGGCGATGCGGCTCATCACGATGCTCAGACCGTCGATCGCGAGCAGCGTCCCCGCCACGCTCGCGACGACGACGGAGCCGCTGAGGCGGCGGGCGATCAGGTAGACCAGCAGCACCGATGCGGTGCCGAGTACCGCGGTGGCGAGGCGCCATCCCGCGCTGTTGTCGGGTCCGCCGATCGCCATGCCGAGCGCGATGAGCCACTTGCCGAGCGGGGGGTGCACGATGAACGCGCCCTGCTCGGACAACGGCAGCTGCTGCAGCGTGACGAACGCATCGTTGGCGTTCTCGCCCCAGGTGCCCTCGTAGCCCAGGGTCCACAGCGACCAGGCGTCTTTGACGTAGTAGGTCTCGTCGAAGGCGAGCTGGTGCGGGTGGGCGACGTTGATCAGGCGCAGGAGCGCGGCGATCGCGGTGATGACGAGCGGCGCGAGCCAGCGGATCGCGCGACCCCAGTCGGGATCCAGCAGCAGACGATCGCGGAGCTGCCCGTAGCGCGTCGACCGCTCGGGGGGAGCGGGGAGCAATGGTTCGGGCGCGGTCACCGGTCCAGCCTAGACAACGTGCCTTCTCGTTCCGCTGCATCGCGCCCGCCTAAGCTGGGCGGGTGATCATCCTCGCCGCCACTCCGATCGGAAATCTCGGCGACGCGTCTCGCCGCCTCGTGGAGGTGCTGGAGAACGCCGAGGTCGTCGTGGCCGAGGACACCCGAACCACGCAGCGACTGCTCAAGGCGCTGGAGATCGACAACAGACCTCGCCTGATCGCCCTGCACGACCACAACGAGAAGCAGAAGGCGGCCGAGCTGGCGGCGCTCGCCGCGGAGACCGACATCGTCGTGATGAGCGATGCCGGGATGCCCACCGTGAGCGATCCGGGATACGGATTGGTCGCCGAGGCCGTTGCCCAGGGCGTGACGGTGACCGCGATCCCCGGGCCGAGCGCGGTGCTGATGGCACTGGCGATCTCAGGCCTGCCCACCGATCGCTTCACGTTCGAGGGCTTCCTGCCGCGCAGGCCGGGGGAGCGGCGTTCGACTCTTCGCGCCCTGGCTGCCGAACCCCGCACCATGGTCTTCTTCGAGTCGCCCGCACGTCTGGCCGGTGCGTTGACGGACATGGGAGCCGCGTTCGGCGACGAGCGGCGCATCGCCGTGTGTCGCGAGCTCACGAAGTTCTACGAGGAGGTACGCCGCGGCACTGCGCCCGAACTCGTCGCGTGGGCGGAGGACGGCGTCAAGGGCGAGATCGTGATCGTGGTCGAAGGGGCCTCCCGCCGAGACGCCTCTCCGGAAGACGCCCTCACCCAGGTGCAGACGCTCGTCGCGGACGGCGTCCGCCTGAAGGACGCCGCCTCCGAGGTCGCCGCCCTCACCGGTCTCTCCTCCCGCGACCTCTACCAGGCGGCTCTCGCCGCTCGCTCCGGAGGAGTGTGACCGTGAGCAAGGCGGCGACCGTGTACGACGTGGCCGATCGGGCCGGCGTCTCGATCGCCACGGTCTCGCGCGTGCTGCGCTCGCCGGATGCCGTGCGTCCGGTCACGCGGGAGCGCGTGCTCGATGCGGTGACCGCCCTCGGGTACGTCCCCAGCGGCAGTGCCCGCGGACTCGCCGAACGCCGCACCGGCGTGCTCGGGCTGTACTTCCCCGGCTTCGACGCCGCGGAGGATGCCCCGCCGCTCGACGCGCTCTCCGCCGCTGAGGAACACGCGCCTCCCTTCGCGATCGTCCGCGATGAGACCGAGTCCGACGGCGGGCACACCTCGATGCTGTTCCTCGACGAGGTGCTGCGCGGCGCCGAGCTCGAAGCATGGAAGCAGGGTTTCGTACTGATGGTCGGTGTCGGCCGCGATGATCCTGACCGTTCCACGGTGCGGGACATGGCTGGTCGGGTCGACGGCCTCATGGTGCTCGCGAGCAGCGTGCCGGACGACGTTCTGGCGCGACTGGCGCGACGCATCCCCGTGGTGGTGCTCTCCGGCCCGCCGCGCGGAGATCACTACGACCACGTGACGGTGAGCAACGCCGAGGCCATGGCGGAGCTGACCCGGCACGTGCTCGGGCAGGTGGGAGACGGGCGGCTCGCCTTCCTCGCGGGACCGGCGGACTCTCCCGACGGTCTGCAGCGCTGGGACGGTTTCGCCGCCGCGGTGGCGGGGGCGGGGCGGAGCCTCGACGACGTGATGGTGCTGCGCGGCGACTTCACAAGGGCGTCTGGTCGGAGGGCGGCCGAGGAGCTTCTCGCCACGGGTACGCCGGCCGCGCTGATCTCGGCGAACGATCAGATGGCGCTCGGAGCGCTCGACGTCTTCCGCGGAGCGGACGTCCACGTACCGGACGACATGCTCGTGACGGGCTTCGACGGCATCGAGGCCGCTGCCCTGTCGCAGCCCCCGCTGACCACGATACGTCAGCCGATGATCGATCTCGGACGCGCGGCCGTGCAGGTGCTGGCCCGCCGCCTCGAGCACGCCGAGGCGGAGCCCGTGGTGGCCCGTCTGCCGCTGCAGATCCTGCTCCGCGAGAGCTCGCAGCGCCCCGTCTGACCGGCCGGAAACGCTCGCCGCGCCGGTGTCAAGGGGTTGCGATCTCAAAATGTATGCGCTTACAATCTGGAAGGCGGCGTCGGTCGCCGGTCATGACAGAGACGACATGAGGTGGCAGATGTCAGAGGGCACAACGCCGAGAGGGCGCGTGATGCAGCGCTGGCGCAGAGCGGCGATCGTGGGCCTCGCGGCCGTGGCGGTCGCACTCAGCGGCTGCAGCATCCAGATCACATCCCAACCCGATCCCTCGATCGGTGCCGACACGATGCTGATCAATGCCGACAAGGGCAACCCGTTCTTCACGAAGAACTTCAACCCGTATCTCACCAACACGCGCACCGCGTCCCGGTGGATCTACGAGCCGCTCATCCTGATCAACCCGCTCGACGGCACGCAGAACCCCTGGCTCGCGTCCGAATGGACGCAGCCCGACGCCCGCACCATCGTCATGACGATCCGCGATGGCGTCACCTGGAGCGATGGGGAAGACCTGACGCCCGAAGACGTGGCGTTCACCTTCCAGCTGCTCAAGGACAACCCGTCCCTCGACATCAAGGGTGCGTGGCAGCACCTCGACAGTGTCGACACCTCGGGCGACGATGTGGTGCTGCACCTCAAGACCGAAGACGCCCCCTCGCTGTCGATCCTGGGCCAGACCATGATCGTCCCCGAGCACCTCTGGGCCGACGTGAAGGATCCGGGCACATACCGCAACGAGAACCCGGTCGGCACCGGTCCGTTCGTGCTCGGCAACTACAACGACCAGCAGTACTCGATGGACAAGAACCCCGACTACTGGCAGGCCGACTCGATCGAGATCGAGCACATCATCCTCCCCGCCACGAACTCCCAGCTCGACACCGTCACCCGCGGCTATGACTGGGCCTACTCCTTCATCTCCGACGTCGAGGGCACCTGGGGCGCGGCGAGCGAGCACAACAACTGGTGGTTCCCGCCGGGTGGCGTGATCGCGCTCATGCCGAACCTGGAGGTGGCGCCCTTCGACGACGTGAACGTGCGCCGGGGCATCGCTCTCTCGCTCGACCGCGACGAGATCGCCGAGACGGCATCGGAGGGCTACATGAAGCCGGCCGGTCAGACCGGACTCATCCTGCCCAACCAGCAGCAGTACCTCGACCCGAGCATCCCCGACCAGGGCATGATCACGCAGGACAGGGACGCAGCGCTCGCCGCCTTCGCCGAGGCGGGTACACACTCGACGGCGACCGGCTCATCGGGGCCGACGGCCAGCAGCTCGAGTTCGCCCTGACCACCGCGAACGGCTACTCCGACTGGACGCGCGCGGCGCAGACCGTGCAGAGCCAGCTCGCCGCGGTCGGCGTGAAGGTCACCCTCAAGCTCCCGCAGCCCGCGGGCTATCAGAGCGCGATCAGCAACGGCGACTTCGAGATGGCCATCGGCGGCATGGGGAACGGCGACATCTACCAGGCGTACAACAACCTGCTCTCCAGCGAGTTCTATGTGCCGTCCGGCGAGGCCACGGCGAACAACTTCGAGCGCTACAAGTCACCCGAGGTCGATGAGCTGCTGGCCGAGTACCGCGAGACCGTCGACACCGCTCGCCAGACCGAGATCGTCAAGGAGCTGCAGCGCATCGTCTACGACGAGATGCCCGTGATCGGCCTCTACTACGGCGGCATCTGGGGCCTGTTCAGCGATGCCAAGTTCACCGGCTGGCCGAGTGAGGAAGACCCGTACATGATCCCGCAGAACTACGACTCCGCGCCGCTGGGTATCTTCACCCGGCTGGAGCGAGTGCAGGAGGACGACAAGTGAAGTACGTGCTCCAGAAGTTCGGCCTGTTCGTGCTCACCCTGTGGGCCGCGGTCACCCTGAACTTCTTCCTGCCGCGGATGATGCCGGGCTCCCCGGCGGATGCCGCCATCGCCAAGCTGTCCCAGAACGGGCCGGTGTCGGATGCGACGCGTGCCGCCATCGAGGCGCAGCTGGGTGTTCCGACCGGGTCGCTGTGGGATCAGTACATCGCCTACCTCGGTCAGGTCGTGCGGCTCGACTTCGGCGTTTCGTACACGTTCTACCCGCAGTCGGTGTCGAGCATGGTCTCCACGGCCTTCCCCTACACGATCGGGCTGGTCGGCATCGTCACCGTGCTCGCGTTCGTGATCGGCACGCTCATCGGAGTGATGGCCGCCTGGCGCCGAGGGACGTGGCTCGATTCGCTGCCCACGCTGACCGGATCGTTCCTGAGCACGTTCCCCTATTTCTGGACGGCGCTGCTGCTGCTCTTCTTCTTCGGGTACGTGCTGCACTGGTTCCCGACGACCGGCGCCTACTCCGCGACGACGACCCCTGGCTTCACGTGGGAGTTCCTCGGTGATCTGATCAGTCATGCGTTCCTTCCGGCGCTGACGATCCTGCTCACCTCGCTGGGCGGCTGGATCATCGGGATGCGCAACGCCATGATCAACACCCTCGGCGAGGACTACATCACCTTCGGTGAGGCGAACGGTCTGCGGGGGCACACGATCGCCCTCCGGTACGCGGCCCGCAACGCGATCCTGCCGAACCTCACGGGCTTCGGGCTCACGCTCGGCGGTGTGGTGGGCGGATCGATCCTCGTCGAGCAGGTCTTCGGCTATCCCGGCATCGGATACCTGCTGTTCAACGCCGTGATCGGGCAGGACTACCCGCTCATGCAGGCGCTCTTCCTGATGATCACCGTGAGCGTGCTCATCGCCAACTTCCTCGTAGACATCCTCTACGGGGTTCTCGACCCGAGGACTCGCCGATGACCTCCACCATGAACGTCAAGATCCCCGCCGAGCGCATCGCCGCGCCCAGCCCGTGGCGCGCCTTCGGACGCATGGTCGCCACGCTCTGGAGCAACGGCAAGGCGCGGCTCGGGCTGTGCATCCTCGCCTTCTTCGTGCTGGTGGCGGTGTTCGCCCCTCTCCTGGCCCCGTACGGCGCGAAGGACAACGGCTTCGAGCGCAACGCCGATGCGTCGTGGGCGCACTGGCTCGGCACGACCGCTGCCGGGGAGGACGTGCTCAGCCAGCTCATCTACGGCGCACAGGTCAGCCTCCTGGTCGGCTTCGCCGCCGGAATCCTGTCCACGATCGTGGCCGTGCTCATCGGCCTCAGCTGGGGGTACATGCGAGGGTTCCTCGGCGAGGTGATCGGCTTCATCGTCAACCTCTTCCTCGTGATCCCCGGCCTGCCGCTCATGATCGTGATCGCCGCGTACCTGCAGAACGGCGGCATCCTGATGATCATCGCGGTGATCGTCGTGACCGGTTGGGCGTGGGGTGCGCGTGTGCTCCGCAGCCAGACGCAGTCGCTGCGGGGGAACGATTTCGTCACCTCGGCGCAGTTCTCGGGCGACAGCAGGACGCGCATCGTGTTCCGCGAGATCCTGCCGAACATGACCTCGATCATCGCGGGCACCCTCTTCGGTGCGGCGACTGCGGCGATCCTGGCGGAGGCGGGGCTGGAGTTCCTCGGCCTCGGCGACTCCAGCATCGTCAGCTGGGGCACCATGCTCTACTGGGCGCAGAACTCCAACTCGCTGCTCACCGGACAGTGGCTGCTGCTGTTCGCCCCCGGTCTGTGCATCGCCCTGCTGGCGCTCAGTCTGACACTGATCAACTTCGGCGTGGACGGCATCTCCAATCCGCGCCTGCGAGAGGGGAAGGGGCGATGACCGCCATGACGGAGAACATCGACATGCGCGAGAACGACATCCTGCTGGACGTGCAGAACCTCTCGGTGGAGTACGCCTCGCCGGGGACGACGCCGGTCACCGCGGTCGAGGACGTCTCGTTCTCCCTCCGCCGTGGGGAGTTCGTCGGACTGGTCGGCGAATCCGGCTCAGGGAAGTCCACGCTCGGCTTCGCCCTCACGCGACTGCAGAAGCCGCCGGCACGGATCAGCGCAGGACGCATCCTGTTCGGAGGACGTGACATCCGGGAGCTCGACGCCGAGGAGCTGCGCCGTCAGCGTCAGGGCGGGTTCGCGATGGTGCTGCAGTCGGGCATGAACGCGCTCAACCCGGTGCGCACGATCGGCAACCACTTCCGCGACATCTTCGCTGCGCACGGCCACGTGCCGAAGGACGCGCGCGAGGCGAGGGCTCAGGAGCTCGTGGGCAAGGTGGGCCTCGATCCCTCGGTGCTCGCACGCTTCCCCGGCGAGCTCTCCGGCGGCATGCGCCAGCGCGCCTCGATCGCCCTCGCCCTGTCGCTCGAACCGCAGCTGATGGTGTTCGACGAGCCCACCACCGCGCTCGACGTGCTGGTGCAGCATGCCGTGATGGACACGATCAAGGACCTGCAGCGGGCCGAGGGCTTCACCGCGATCCTGATCAGCCACGACCTCGGCATCGTGCTGGAGGCGACGGACCGGGTGATGGTGATGCACGAGGGACACATCGTCGAGGACGCCAGGAGCATCGACATCCTGGAACGCCCGAAGGACGAGTACACGCGGATGCTGCTGAGCCACTACGCCGACCCCCGGGCCGAGAAGATCGAGATCCCCGGATTCCTCGACGCGGGCACCCGGCGTCGTGAGGGACGTTCGCGCACCGACGTCACCGAGACCCTGCCGACCGTGTCGTCGCGCGACACCCGTCGGGCGGATGCGGCGATCGTGGTCGAGGGCGTCTCGAAGCACTACCCGGCACCGCGTCGCGGACAGAGCGCCGTCACCGCGGTCGACGACGTGTCGTTCCGGCTGGAACCGGGGGAGTCCCTCGCCCTGGTCGGCGCATCGGGTTCGGGCAAGTCGACCATCGCCAAGATGCTCACCGGCGTCGAGAAGCCCACCTCCGGCACCGTCCGCTTCGGGGACACCGACGTGGCGACGCTCAAGCGCCGCGGTCTGCGCGATCTGCGCAAGGACGTGCAGATGGTGTTCCAGGATCCGTACGCGGCGCTCAACCCGCTGCACACGGTCGAGTACGCCCTGACCCGGCCGGTCGTGAACTACACGAAGCTGCGCGGTCCGGAGGCCAGAGCCCGGGTGTTCGAGCTGCTCGAGACCGTCGGCCTGACGCCCGTCGAGCAGTTCGCGGCCAAGCTGCCGCACCAGCTCTCCGGAGGACAGCGACAGCGCGTGGTGATCGCCAGGGCGCTCGCGAGCGACCCGCAGGTGCTGATCGCCGACGAACCGGTCTCGATGCTCGACGTATCGCTCCGCGCCGGAGTGCTGGCGCTGCTGGAGGACCTGCGCGAGCGGTGGGGCATCAGCATGCTCTACATCACGCACGACCTGCTGAGCGCGCGTCTCGTCACCGAGAACATCCTCGTGCTCAACAGCGGCCGAGTGGTCGAACGCGGTGAGACCTCGCAGGTGCTGCAGCATCCGGAGGACCCGTACACGGTCGAACTGCTCGACGCCGTGCCGAACCCCGCCCGCGCCCGCTGACGCGCGGACGACGCCTGCAAGAAAGAGAGAGGAGCGCATCCGTGCTCACATTCCCCGACGGCTTCCTCTGGGGTGCCGCGACAGCGGCCCACCAGGTGGAGGGCAACAACACCACGAGTAACTGGTGGGCGATGGAGCATGCTCCCGACTCGCCCATGGTGGAGCCCTCCGGTGACGCTGCCGACCACTTCCACCGCTACCCGGAGGACATGCGGCTGCTCGCCGAGGCGGGGCTGAACTCCTATCGCTTCTCGGTCGAGTGGGCGCGGATCGAGCCGGAGCGCGGGTTCATCTCGCGGGCGATGCTCGACCACTACCGCCGCATGATCGACACGGCGCGTGAGAACGGACTGGACCCCACCGTCACGCTCATGCACTTCACGGTGCCGCAGTGGTTCCAGAAGGACGGCTTCTGGCGCGCGGACGACGCGGTGGATCTGTTCTCCCGCTACGTCGAGACCGTGCTGCCGATCCTCGACGGCGTCGACTACGTGTGCACGATCAACGAGCCGAACATCGCCGCGATGCTGGCCGGGGGAGAGGACGCCGCGAACCTCGTCGCCTACGGTCTCCCGAACCCCGACCTCGCCGTGGCCGACACCCTGCTGGACGCGCACCACCGCGCGTCCGAGATCCTGCATTCGGTGCCGGGAGTCAAAGCCGGATGGACCATCGCCACGCAGGCGTTCCACTCCACCGGAGAACCGGGAGCGGACGAGATGCTCGCCACGTACGGCGACCCGCGCGACCACTGGTACCTGGAGCAGTCGGCCGGAGACGACTTCGTCGGCGTGCAGGCATACACCCGCACCTTCATCGGCCCGGAAGGTCCGCGTCCGGTGTCGGACGACGTCGAGACGACGCTCACAGGCTGGGAGTTCTTCCCCGATGCGCTCGAACTGGGCGTGCGCAGCGCGTGGGAGCGCAGCGGTGGGGTACCGATCCTCGTGACGGAGAACGGCATCGCGACCGCCGACGACACCCGACGCGTCGCCTACACGCAGGGAGCGCTGGAAGGCCTGCACCGCGCGATCGCCGACGGCGTCGATGTGCGTGCCTATCAGCACTGGAGCGCGCTCGACAACTACGAGTGGGCCAGCGGCTTCCGGCCCACGTTCGGGCTGATCGGCTTCGACCACGAGACCTTCGAGCGGTTCCCGAAGCCCTCCCTCGCCTGGTTGGGAGAGGTCGCGCGGCGCAACGGGCTCTGAGCGGGGTTACCCTCGGGTCATGACGAACGCGCAGCACGCGACGAGGGACGACACGCTCCGCTCGGCTGCGGCCGGACTGAGCGCGTCGTTCCTCGCCGTCGGGCTGGCAGAGCTCGTCGCCGCTGTGGTCGAGCCGAGTGCGAGCCCGTTCGCGGTGATCGGGAGCGGACTCATCGACCTCGCACCGAGCTGGGCGAAGGACACCGCGATCGCGCTCTTCGGCACCGGCGACAAGGTGGCGCTGATCGTGGGCATCGCCCTGGTGCTCGTGGTCGTCGCCGCGCTCGCCGGCATCCTGGAGCGGCGACGGTCCGGTATCGGAGCGGTCATCCTCGGCGCACTCGGTGTGCTCGCGGTCGTGGCCGCGATGATCCGTCCGGGCGCTGGACCGTTCGCCTGGCTCCCGGGTCTCGTCGCCGGACTCGTCGCGGTGATAATGCTGCGTCTCCTCGTCGCTCGACTGCGTCCGGTCGCGGGCCTTGCCCCCGACGGTGAAGACCGCAGGCGGTTCCTGATGTGGACCGCCGGAGTCGCCGCAGCGGGTGCCGTCGCCCTCATCGTCGGTAATGTCGCGCGCGGAGCGAGCCGATCGATCGAGGCGGTCCGCGATGCCCTGCGGCTTCCGAAGGCAGCGGAGACCGCGGCCGCGGTTCCTGCCGGCGCGGAGCTCGACATCCCCGGTCTCGCCACGGTCGTGACCCCGAACGCGGAGTTCTACCGCATCGACACGGCACTGATCGTCCCTCAGGTCGACCCCGCCGACTGGTCGCTGCGCATCCACGGCATGGTCGATCGCGAGGTGCGCATCACCTGGGACGAACTGCTCGCCATGCCGCTGCAGGAGGCGGACGTGACGCTCGCCTGCGTGTCGAACGAGGTGGGCGGATCGCTCATCGGCAACGCGCGCTGGCTGGGGCTGCCGATCCGCGAGCTGCTCGCGCGTGCGGGCGTCGACGCGGAAGCGGACATGGTGCTCTCCACCTCGGCAGACGGCTTCACGGCGTCGACGCCGCTCGAGGCGCTCACCGACGATCGGGACGCTCTGCTCGCGATCGGCATGAACGGCGAGCCGCTGCCGATCGAACACGGCTTCCCGGTGCGGATGGTGGTGCCGGGGCTGTACGGCTACGTGTCGGCCACGAAGTGGGTCACGCAGCTGGAGGTCACGAGGTTCGACCGCGCCACGGCGTACTGGACGAGCCGCGGCTGGTCCGACCGCGGGCCCATCAAGCTGCAGTCGCGCATCGACGTCCCGCGCCGCGGACAGTCGATCCCGGCCGGGGACGCGGTGATCGCGGGAATGGCGTGGCAGCAGCATGTCGGGGTCGCCGGGGTGGAGGTGCGCATCGACGAAGGGCCATGGCGCAGGGCGGATCTCGCCACCGCGATCTCCGCCGACACGTGGGTGCAGTGGAGCCTCGACTGGACCGCCGAGAGCGGTTCGCACACCATCGAATGCCGGGCGCTGAGCGCCGACGGCGAGACGCAGACCTCGGATCCGGCCGCCCCCGCACCCGACGGTGCGCAGGGATGGCACCGCATCGACGTCTCCGTCGCCTGAGCGCGAAACCACCTCTCGTGCGGCACCTAGAATTGCTCCATGCCCGCAGGCGATTCCTTCTACATCACCACGCCCATCTACTACCCCTCCGACGTGCCGCACATCGGTCACGGGTACACGTCGGTGGCCGTCGACACCCTCGCACGGTGGCACCGCCAGGCGGGCGATGACACCTGGATGCTGACGGGCACCGACGAGCACGGTCAGAAGATGCTGCGCGCCGCCGCGGCGAACGGGGTCACTCCGCAGGAGTGGGTCGACAAGCTCGTCAGCGAGAGCTGGTTCCCGCTGTTGGAGACCCTCGACGTCGCGAACGACGACTTCATCCGCACCACGCAGGAGCGGCATGAGACGAACGTGCAGACGTTCTTCCAGCGCCTGTACGACCGCGGCTACATCTACGCGGGCGAGTACGAGGCGCTCTACTGTGTGGGCTGCGAGGAGTTCAAGCCGGAGTCGGAGATCGTCGACGGCACCGGACCTTTCGAGGGCCTGAAGGTCTGCGCCATCCACTCGAAGCCGCTGGAGCTGCTGCAGGAGAAGAACTACTTCTTCAAGCTCAGCGAGTTCCAGGACCGGCTGCTCGAGCTGTACAAGACCCAGCCCGACTTCGTGCGCCCCGACTCGGCGCGCAACGAGGTCGTGTCGTTCGTGAGCCAGGGCCTCAAGGACCTCTCGATCTCCCGCTCGACCTTCGACTGGGGAATCCCGCTGCCGTGGGACGAGTCGCACGTCATCTACGTGTGGGTCGACGCGCTGCTCAACTACGCCACGGCCGTCGGGTACGGCTCCGACGAGGAGACCTTCGCGCGCCGCTGGCCGGCGTACCACGTGGTCGGCAAGGACATCCTGCGCTTCCACGCCGTGATCTGGCCCGCGCTGCTGATGGCGGCGGGACTCGACGTGCCGAAGGGCGTCTTCGCGCACGGCTGGCTGCTGGTCGGCGGCGAGAAGATGTCGAAGTCGAAGCTCACCGGCATCGCGCCGACCGAGATCACCGATGTCTTCGGCTCCGACGCGTACCGCTTCTACTTCCTCTCAGCGATCGCCTTCGGCCAGGACGGCTCGTTCTCGTGGGAGGACCTGTCCGCTCGCTACCAGGCCGAGCTCGCGAACGGCTTCGGCAACCTCGCCTCGCGCACGACCGCGATGATCGAGAAGTACTTCGAGGGTGTCGTGCCGCCGGCGGCCGAATACACCGAGAAGGACCTCGCGATCCAGAAGATCGTGGCGGATGCCGCGTCGAACGCGGATGCGGCCATCGCGAACTTCCGCATCGACGAGGCGATCTCGGCGATCTGGACCATCGTGGACGCGCTCAACGGGTACATCACCGCGAACGAGCCGTGGGCGCTGGCCAAGCAGGCGAACAGCGGCGACGAGGAACAGCGAGAGCGTCTCGCCACCGTGCTCTACACCTGTGCCGAGGGGCTGCGTGCGCTCGCCGTGCTGCTCTCGCCGGTGATGCCGCAGTCGACGGAGAAGCTGTGGATCGCCCTCGGTGCCGCCGAGACCCTGGGCCGTCTGCAGGACCAGCCGATCCGCGAGGCCGGAGCCTGGGGCGTGCTGCGCCCCGGCACCAGCGTCAACGGCCTGGCGCCGCTGTTCCCGCGGGTGGAGTCCGCGGCCTGAGCGATGTCGGATACGTATGTGCAGCGCCGTGACGGTGACGGACGCAAGGATCTGAGGTATCCCGCCGCGCCCGAACCGCTGGCCGTTCCGGTGTACGACAACCACGCGCACCTGGAGATCGTCGACGGCGACGAGCCGCTGAGCCTCACCGAGCAGCTCGACCGCGCGGCGGCCGTTGGCATCGCCGGCGTCGTGCAGGCCTCGGGCGACATCGAGTCGTCCCGGTGGGCGGTCGAGGCCGCGGAGTCGGATCCCCGCGTCCTGGCCGCCGTCGCCATCCACCCGAACGATGCCCCGACCTACGCGGAAGAGGGCCTGCGGGGTGGCGTGGGCCTGGACGAGACCATCGAGGTGATCGACGAGCTCGCCGCGCACCCCCGCACCAGGGCGATCGGCGAGACGGGACTCGACTTCTTCCGCACAGAGCCCGAGCGCCGCGCGCCGCAGTTCGCCTCGTTCGAGGCGCACATCGCGCTCGCGAAGAAGCACGGCATCGCGATGCAGATCCACGACCGCGACGCGCATGAGGCCGTGCTCGAGACGCTCTCCCGTGTCGGCGCCCCGGAACGCACGGTGTTCCACTGCTTCTCGGGCGACGACGCGATGGCCCGCCTCTGCGCGGACGCCGGTTACCACCTGTCGTTCGCCGGCAACGTGACGTTCAAGAACGCGCAGAACCTGCGGGATGCGCTGAAGGTGACGCCGCTCGATCGCATCCTCGTCGAGACGGATGCCCCGTTCCTCACCCCCGTGCCGCTGCGGGGCCGCCCGAACGCGCCTTACCTCGTGCCGATCACCGTGCGTTTCATGGCCGCCGAGCTCGACATCGAGGTCGACGAGCTGTGCGCCCAGCTGGCCGAGAACACCCTGCGGGTCTACGGCTCGTTCGCCGACTGAGTTTCGGGTTCCACGTCTTCGGGCCCGGTCTCGGCGACGGGCTTCGCGCTCACGATCTGCGAGATCGGCTTCCACACCAGCAGCAGGGTGAGGGCCGCCCCGACGAAGGCGAACCACCAGGGCGCGGTGAGTCCCCACACCTGGGCGATCACGCCGCCGAGCGCCTGCCCGACGACCATGCCGCCGAACACCCCGACCATGTTCACGGAGGCCACCCGGCCCTGCAGCTCGGCGGGCACCAGACGCTGTCGCACGGTCGTGGAGATCGTGCCCCAGACGAACGCGTACGCCCCGAAGAAGAACATGATGATCAGCGCGACCCATCCGGCGGTGGTGAGGGCGAACGCCAGGTGCATGAGCACCTCGAGCGACAGCACGACACGCATCAGGGTGGCGAAGGAGACGTGTCGCTCCAACCAGCCGAAGCTGAGCGTCGCGAGGATGCCACCGGCCGCCGACGCGGTCGTGAGGGCGCCGTAGCCCACCGCGCCCATCTGCAGGTGCTCCGTCGCGTAGAGCACGAGCACACCCCAGGGCGCCGCCCAGGTGATGTTGAACACCAGGATGATGAGCACCAGCGTGCGCACGGGCGGGTTGCGCCACAGCCAGCGGAGCCCCTCGGCGATGTCGGTGTGCACCGGCGTGCGCTCGTCGGTCGCGCGCGGCGGCACCGGGGTGCGAGCCATGCGGGAGATGAGGACGACCGCGAGGCTGACGCACACGACTTCGAGCAGGAACGGCCAGGCGGTGCCGGCGGCGAACAGGAAGGCGCCCAGCGGCGGACCGGCGAACTGGTTCGCCACCAGGTATCCGGCCTGCAGGCGTGCATTGCCGATGCCGAGGTCGGCGGGCTTCACCAGCATCGGCAGCAGCGTGCTGCCCGCCGTGTCGACGAAGACCTCGGCGGTGCCGTAGAGGAAGGCCACAGCGAGCACGATCCAGATGTTCGCGACGCCGGTGATCAGGAAGACGCACAGTGCGAGGAGCACGACAGCCCTGGCGGCGTTCGCGAACATGACCAGGCGGCGTCGGTCGAAGCGGTCGGCGATCGCTCCCGCATGCAGGCCGAACAGGAGCCAGGGGAGGAACTGCAGGATCGCGCCGGCCGCCACCAGGATCGGCGACGAGGTCATCGATGCGATCAGCAGGGGAGCGGCCGCGAGCGCGACGCCGTCACCGACGTTGCTCGTCCACGACGACGCGAGCAACCATCGGAAATTGCGGCCCATGCGACGGGGCGCGACGAGTTCTCCGAGGGAAGGCACCAGAGAAGACTACTGAGGAGGGGCGACATCGGAGTGTGGGGGAGAATGGGGGGATGACCGTCACCCTGCTCGGCGCCTCCGAGATCCGCCGCCTCGCCGCCGAGCTCGACGTCACCCCGACGAAGAAGCTCGGCCAGAACTTCGTCACCGATGCGAACACCGTGCGCAAGATCGTGCAGGCCGCCCGTGTGCAGCCGCACGAGCGCGTGGTCGAGGTCGGTCCGGGTCTCGGCTCCCTGACGCTGGCGATCCTCGAGACCGGCGCCTCCGTCACGGCCGTCGAGATCGACCACCGACTCGCGGCCCGGCTCGCGCAGACGGCCGCCGAGCACGGTGTCGAGGCCGACCGCCTCACGGTCGTCGATGCGGATGCGCTGCGCATCACCGAGCTCCCCGGCGAGCCCACCGTGCTGGTCGCCAACCTCCCCTACAACGTCTCGGTGCCGGTGCTGCTGCACTTCCTGGAGAACTTCGCGTATCTCCAGCGCGGCGTGGTGATGGTCCAGGCCGAGGTCGCCGAACGGCTGGCCGCGAAGCCGGGCTCGAAGATCTACGGCTCGCCCAGCGTCAAGGCCGCCTGGTACGGCGAGTGGAAGCTCTCCGGAAACGTCTCCCGCCAGGTGTTCTGGCCGGTGCCGAACGTCGACAGCCTGCTCGTCGGCTTCGACCGGTCCGAGGGTGAGCGCGGCACGGAGGAGGAGCGCCGTCGCACGTTCCAGATCGTCGATGCGGCCTTCAACCAGCGCCGCAAGATGCTGCGTCAGGCACTGTCCGGGATCTTCGGCAGCTCGGCTGCCGCCTCGGAGGTGCTGACCGCCGCCGGTGTCGCACCGACGGCTCGGGGCGAGGACCTCACGGTCGAGGACTACCAGCGCATCGCGCAGCACGCTCCCGCGCTGGACGTGCTCTCCGACGATGTCGCTTCCACCCAGTAATCTGGCACCGTGACCGACTCCCCCCGCTTCCGTCCCGATGTCCCCGAGCTGCACCGTCCGTATGCCGCGGACGAGAGCCGCTACCAGCAGTTCGCCTACCGTCAGGTCGGCACGTCCGGCCTGTACCTGCCCCCGATCTCGCTCGGGCTGTGGTGGAACTTCGGCGACAACATCCCGCTCGACAACCAGCGCGCACTGCTGCGCCACGCGTTCGACCGGGGCATCACCCACTTCGACCTGGCGAACAACTACGGCCCGCCCTACGGCTCCGCCGAGAAGAACTTCGGCCGCATCTTCGCCGAAGACCTCCGCCCCTACCGCGACGAGCTGATCATCTCGTCGAAGGCCGGCTGGGACATGTGGCCCGGCCCGTACGGCGACTTCGCGAGCCGCAAGTACATCCTCGCGAGCGCCGAGCAGTCGCTGACGCGGATGGGCCTCGACTACGTCGACATCTTCTACTCCCACCGTGTCGACCCGGTCACCCCGATCGCCGAGACGGTCGGCGCGCTCGACACGCTCGTGCGCCAGGGCAAGGCCCTGTACGTCGGTATCTCCTCCTACAGTGCGGAGCGTACGGCCGAGGCCGTGGCCGTCGCCAAGGAGCTCGGCACCCCGCTCGTCATCCACCAGCCCGCGTACTCGATCCTGAACCGCTGGGTCGAAGACGGACTGACCGACACCCTGGAGCAGTCGGGCCTCGGCGCGATCGCGTTCACCCCGCTGGCTCAGGGCCTGCTCACCGACAAGTACCTCGGAGACGGCACGGCCGAGCGTGCGCAGAAGCGCGGCTCGCTGCCGGAGGGCCGGCTCACGGACGAGGCCGTGCAGACCCTGCGTTCGCTGAACGAGGTCGCTCAGGGTCGCGGCCAGTCGCTCGCGCAGCTCGCACTGCAGTGGACCTTGCGCAGCCCCGTCGTCGCCTCGGCGCTGATCGGCGCCTCGCGTCCTGAGCAGCTGGATGAGAACATCGCGGCCGTGAACGGTCCCGACTTCACGACCGAGGAGCTCGCCCGCATCGACGAGCTCGCCGGCGCCATCGACGTCAACCTGTGGGCGAAGTCCTCGGAGCTGTGACCCGATCATGAGCCATGCCGCGTTCGCCGATTCCGTGCACGTGCGCGCCCCGGGGAAGATCAACGTCTTCCTCGGGGTCGGCGGCCGGCACGACGACGGCTATCACGCGCTGGCGACGGTCTTCCAGGCGGTCTCGCTCTACGAAGACGTGATCGCGCGCCCCGCCGACGACTTCTCGGTGACGGTCTCCGGAGTGGAGGACATCGATTCCGTGCCGCTGGACGACCGCAACCTCGCGATGCGCGCGGCCAAGCTGCTCGCCGTCGCGGTGGATCATCCGGGCGGGGTGGCGCTCGAGATCCGCAAGAGCGTGCCCGTCGCCGGCGGCATGGGGGGAGGGTCGGCGGACGCGGCAGCCGCCCTCGTGGCGTGCGATGCGCTGTGGGGCACCGGGCTGTCGCAGGCCCGACTGCACGATCTGGCCGCGCGTCTGGGTGCCGACGTGCCGTTCGCGCTGCACGGGGGAACGGCTGTGGGCACGGGGCGGGGAGACCAGCTCAACCCGGCACTCGCCCGCGGACGCTTCGACTGGATCCTGGTGCCCAGCGAGCAGGGGCTGTCGACGCCCGTGGTGTACGAGCGCCTCGACCTGCTGCGCGAGGACGAGGGCGCCCTGGCCGACGACCCGCAGCTGTCGCTGGACGTGCCCATCCCCGTGCTGCAGGCGCTGCGTTCGGGGGACCCGACCCAGCTCGCCGACACCCTGTTCAACGATCTGCAGGCCGCGGCGCTGTACGAACGGCCCGACCTCGCCGAGACGATCAGCCTCGGGGTCGCCGCCGGTGCGCTGCAGGGCATCGTGTCGGGCTCGGGGCCCACGATCGCGCTGCTCTGCCCCGACCCTGAGACGGCGCAGGACGTGCAGTCGTCCCTGCGGGAGAACGGGCTCGACCCGCTGCACGTGCACGGCCCCGTGCCGGGTGCCCGCATCATCGGCTGAGGATCGCGTGCCGGCTCAGTCGGCTTGCAGGAGCGCGCTCACCCGATAGGGGATCACTTCGCGCAGGAACAGGCTCGTCGACGTGCGGAGAATGCCGGGGCACAGCCGCACGACCTCGGCCACGCGGTAGAGGTCGTCGGGGTCCTTCGCGACGACACGCAGCAGCAGGTCGGTGTCGCCGGCGGGAGCGAAGCACTCCAGCACCTCGGGGACGCGACTGAGCGCATCGATCGCGTCCGTGATCTGATGCTGATCGAGTTCGACCAGGATCGAGGCCGCGACACCGCGCCCGAGGGCCTGCGGCAGCACTCGCGAGCTGTGCGCACGCAGGTATCCTCCGGATTCGAGGCGATCCAGTCGAGCGTGCACGGTGCCGCGGGCGAGGCCGAGATCCTGGGCGATCAGGGCGACCGGACGGCGGGGGTCACCGTCGAGCACGGTGAGGATCCTGCGGTCGGTCGCGTCGAGGTTGGCCATTTCGATCACCGTCGCCTTCTGTGCGGAGTCACGATTGATCGGATCGTTCAATCAGAAATCACTCTATGGTCTGAATGATTGCATTGTGGTCAAATCGGTGTCAGATACGCACGATGTCGGTCACGAGCGGACATCACGCGCACCCGAACGACAGGCCACGAGCCTCACGACCAGGGTGCAGAGGGCGACGGGCCACGAGCCTCGACCGGCCCCGTCCCTGCAGCCGCCTCGTTCAGCAAGGGGGCGGGGCGGGCGCACTCTCCGGATGTCAGGGCCGTCTGCGTCTCAGTCGCGGGGGACCAGCAGCCGCAGCTGCACCATGGCCGAGAACCGGGCTTCCGGGTCGGCGAGGTCGAGTCCGCTGATCTCCGACAGGCGACGCAGCCGGTAGCGGAACGTGTTGGGATGCGTGTAGACGCGGGCTGCGGCGACGGCCACATCTCCGAACGCGTCGAGCCAGGCGCGCAAGGTCTCCACCAGGTGCGTCCCCTTCTCCCTGTCCTGCGCCAGCAGCTGCGCGACCGGACCGGTGGGTTGATCGCCCCTGGCGCGGACGAGGTCGGCGAGTTCGACCAGCAGCGCCTCCATCTGCACCGAAGTGAACCGTGCGACCGGTTCGCCGGAAGGCGCCTGACGGACCACGCGCAGAGCTCGGTCGGCATTCGCGCGCGAGGAAGGGATGTCTGCGACCGCCTCCGCCACCGTGCCGACGCCGATGCGGATCTCAGCGGTCGCACCGAGCCGGCCCAGGAAGTCCGTGGCGACGCGCGCGGCGCGGCTGTCCGCGTCGGGATGCTCCGATCCGGGATCGGCATCGCCCTGCTCTGGGCGGATCCCGACGACGGCGTACACGACATCGCCGATCACGGCCACAGCCGAGCGGAGGTACACGGCCCCCAGGTGCACGGCGAACGCATCGGCGATCCGCTGCCTCTCCGCGACACCTCGTGCCCCGGCGGAGGGCTCGTCGTCGATGTCCTCCGTGGCGGACACGGCGAGCACGACGCACCGATGATCGCTCAGGCGCAGACGAGCCGTCGCATCCGCAGCCCCCGGCCCTCCCTCCAGGATCGTGGAGAGCAGGTCGGCGCGCAGTCGGCGCTCCACGTCGGCGCCGGCGCGCAGACGCAGCATGTGCAGGGCCACCAGCCCGGCAGAGTCCTTCAGCGCTCGCACGCGGTCGGGCGAGAGCGGTTCCTGCACAGCCGCCCAGATGGATCCGAGGATCTCGTCGCCCGCACGCACGGCCAGCGCCACGCGAGGGAACGACGGCAGACCCTCGGTGTTGGACACCGGTCCGACGTGGATCGGATCCTCGCTGCGGTACAGCTCCTGGAAGACGCCGCGCTCCTCGAGCTGCCGCGCGAACCGTTCGGGAACCTGCCGACCGAGCACCGTCTCGATGCGCGCCGGATCGGCCTCGTGCTGGCGACCCGAGAACGCGACGACCCGCGAGTTGCGGTCCTCGATCGTGACCGGTGCGTTCAGCAGCGTGGCGATCGCGTTCGCGAGGGCGAAGAGGTCGCCGGAGGGCATGCCGCCCAGCGTCGTCGTTCCCTGATCGCCGACGTCACCCTCGGCGATGAGCGAGCGCAGCATGGCAGCCAGTTGCGCCCACGACGCCCCGCGGGTGAGCGCGAGCACCGGGATGCCCGTGGCCTCGGACGCATCGCGCACCGGTTGTTCGGCCCGCACCGGAGCGCGCAGCATGAGGGCGGAGGCGTGCTGGGCAGCAAGGTTCTGCAGGAGTTCGGCGATCTCATCGGGATCGCTCAGCCCGACACCGAGCACGAGTGCCCCGCGCATCGGCATCGCGTCGTCGAGGACGTCGTGGATGACCACGGTCTCGATCTCGGCCTCGTCGTCGACGGCGCCGCTCACCACCTCGAGCAGGGTGTTGCCGAGGTCTTCGATGACCCGGCCGAGGCTGGCGCGGGGCCTGGTCGTCACGGACATGAGCACAGCGCCCAGGCTAGGGGGCGACCACGGGTGGGGGAGCTGTGGGGCACGACGAAATCGTATCGACTCTTGGTCGGTCTCGACAGGATCGTCGTGCCCCACAAGGGCCGTCAGCCGGCTCTCAGAAGGTGATCCACTCGGTGCGGACCGTCACGGCGTCCAGCGCATCAGGATCGGGCGTCACGCCAATTCCCGGACCCGTGGGAACGGTGAGAGTGCCGTCCTCGACGACGAACGGCTCGGTGATGTCGTGCGCGTAGTACCGTCCGGATCCCGAGGTGTCGCCGGGCAGGGTGAAACCGGGGAGGGCTGCGAGGGCGACGTTCGCCGCACGCCCGATCCCGGTCTCGAGCATGCCGCCGCACCACACCGGGATGTCGTTCGCCGCGCACACGTCGTGGATGCGTCGTGCCTCCAGGTACCCGCCCACACGGCCAGGCTTGATGTTGACGATCGAGCAGGCGCCGAGGGCGATCGCGTCCGCCGCGGCCCTGGCCGACACGATCGATTCGTCGAGGCACACCGGGGTGGTGATCGCCCGGGCGAGCTGCGCGTGTCCGAGAAGGTCCTCCTCGTCGAGCGGCTGCTCGATCAGGAGCAGGTCGAACGGATCGAGCTTGGCGAGGTGCCGGGCATCGCCACGGTGGTAGGCGGTGTTCGCGTCGACCTGCAGCAGCACGTCATCGCCGAAGCGCTCCCGCACGGCGCGCACCGGTTCGATGTCCCACCCGGGCTCGATCTTGAGCTTGATGCGCACGTACCCCTCGTCGAGGTAGCCGCCGACGGCTTCGAGCAGCTCGGGGATGGAGTCCATGATCCCGACCGAGACACCGCAGTCGACCCGGTCGCGCACGGCGCCCAGCTCGCGCGAGAGCGGCACCCCGGCCGCCCGCAGCTCGGCATCGAGGATCGCCAGCTCGACCGCGGCCTTCGACATGCGGTGACCCTTGAACTTCGCCAGGGCCGGGGCGACGCCGCTCGCATCGAGGTCCTCGACCTGCGCGAGCGCCGGCAGCAGGAACCGGGTGATGACGTCGACGCTCGCCTCCACGTACTCGGAGGAGTACAGCGGGTCGTTCATGGCAACACCTTCGCCCCAGCCCTCCGCCTCGTCCGTGACGGCGCGGACCACCAGGGCCTCGCGCACGGTCTGCACGCCGAACGACGTCCGGAACGGCGACACCAGCGGCATCTCGATCACGCGCAGCTCGAATCCGGTGAGCTTCATCCCTGTTCTCCTCTGTCGATGGTGTAGGCGCCGGAGCGGTCGAACGAGAGCACGCGCCCTCCACCCTCCAGCGATGATCCGAGCGTCTCGCGCAACGCCAGACGCCATGCGGTCGCCCGTGCGGGTTCGGTCAGGCGCAAGGTCTCGATGTCGCGTGGCAGCGCCACCCGTACCAAGCGCGCGTCGGTGCGATGCCGCAGCGGCCCGAGGTCGCCGCCCACGCTGAGCAGCGGCTCGACGGACATCTCCTCGGCGTTGATCTCCTCGGTGTCGATCTCCACGATCTCAGGCACCGGCTCCCCGTGACAGGCGGCGACCACCCTGGGGTCGCGCACGTACCAGGTCACGAGCATCCGATCGGTGTCGTCCGCCCCGTTGAGCGCATCGGCCATGTGTCCGTAGAAGTTGCGGTGATACGACGTCGGGGTCGCGGCGAGCTTCACGAGGTTGAAGTGCGCATTGCGGCTGATGAGGGGATCGAACGTCCAGGAGATCTCGTCCAGACCCTCCTCGAGCGCCCACGCGCGCTGGTGCACCTTGAGGGCGAAGCCGACGCTGCGACCGCGCATCCGCGAGGAGACGCCCGCGATGTGGCTGTGCAGCGCACGCTGCTCGGGAGCGGCGAAGAAGCCGAAGCATGCGCCGACGAGCTCGTCGTGCTCGAATGCTCCGCCCACGTAGCTGCCGGCCTTCGACAGCGCCCGCAGCGTCTCGACGTTCACGGGGGAGGCTTCGCCCTGCTTGGTCCAGATGCTCTGGAACAGCTCGGCGACCAAGGTGAAGTCGTCCACATCCTCCAGCAGACGGATCTCCACCCCCGCTTTCGACGCGGCGGCGTTCGCGGCATCGGCGGCCTCCTCCGGCGACGCGGGGAAGGCCGCGGCGTCCGTCAGGCTCATGCCCGTCCTCCGTTCCGCGCCGGCGTGCGTTCTCTGACGGCGAGGATCAGCTCCTGCAGCAGCACGATGCGCTCCGGGATCAGTGCGACGATCACGTGCTCATCGTCGGCATGGGCGCCGCCGCCGACCGCGCCGAGCCCATCCAGCGTCGGCACCCCGAGCGCGGCGGTGAAGTTGCCGTCGGACGCGCCGCCGACCTCGACGCCGTGGAACGGGGTGAGACCGGCACGCTCGGCGATCTCGAGTGCCAGCGCGAACAGCGGTG
>NZ_QOAY01000305.1:0-185 GCF_003314775.1 Microbacterium sp. H6
GATGGAAGTGCCGGAGGCCAGCGTCTCGAGATGCCCGATCTGGCCGCAGGTGCAGACGAGGTCGCTGTACCCGGGTGTGTGTCCGATCTCACCGGCGGCACCGTGCGGTCCGTGGTGAAGTTCGCCGTCGATGAGGACGGCGCCGCCCACCCCCGTGCCGAGCATGACGCCGAGCACGTCCCGAT
>NZ_QOAY01000305.1:417-1477 GCF_003314775.1 Microbacterium sp. H6
CGCCTCCGCTGCCAGCGACATGGCGAGGGTCGCTGCCGCATCCGCCATCGCTGCACCGCCGAGCGCGGCCGGTGCGCCGACGCTGCCCCGGCCGAGCACGGCACCGTCACCGTCCACCAGAAGGGCGGCGATCTTGGTGCCGCCGATGTCGATCCCGACGAGAGCCGCACCGGGTCCGGCTGCGCCACCGATGAGCGTGCTGGTCCCCTGTTCCTGACCGATCATGCTCAGCGACCACCCAGCCCGGCCATCGCGATCCCCTTGACGAGGTGCTTCTGCAGCACGATCACGAGGATCGTGGTCGGCACCATCGAGATGATCGCGGCTGCCATCTGCAGGTCCCACCGCGTGCCGGTGAGACCGGCGAAGCTCGCGAGGCCGACCGGAAGCGTGCCGTGCGCGTTGTAGTCGACCGTCACGATCAGCGGCCACAGGTAGCTGTTCCAGAACGAGAGGAACGTGAACACCGCGAGCACCGCCACCGCCGACTTCGACAGCGGAAGGATGATCTGCAGGAACGATCGCACGGGGCCTGCGCCGTCGACACGGGCCGCCTCCTCCAGCTCGTAGGGGATGCCGCGGAAGAACTGCCGCATCAGGAACGTGCCGAAGGCGCCGAACGCGAAGGGAAGGATGAGCGCCTGGTATGTGTCGACCCAGTTGAACCACTGCATGACCTGGAACATGGGGATGACGAGCACCTCGGCGGGAACCATCAGGGTGGCCAGGAACAGCACGAACACCGCGTCCCGGCCCTTCCACCGCAGGCGCCCGAAGGCGTATCCGGCTGTGGTCGAGACGATCAGCACGACGAGCGTTCCGCCGATCGCGACGATGAAGGAGTTCATGATGTACGTCAGGAACGGCCCGTAGGCGAACACGTCGACGAAGTTGCTCCACCGCAGTTCGGAGCCCACCAGGGTCGGCGGCATCGAGAACATCTCCGCGTTCGGCTTGAGAGCCGAGAAGAACGCGTAGATCAACGGCGAGATGAAGATCAGCGCAGCCACGTAGATCGCGACGTGCGCGAGGATCAGACGGGCGCGGGCGCCGGGGGTCG
>NZ_QOAY01000196.1:0-202 GCF_003314775.1 Microbacterium sp. H6
AGCCATCGCCGCGAACGCGGCCTCCGGTGTCCGGGTCACGGTCGTCGGCAACCCCGCCAACACCAACGCCCTGATCGCCGCAGCCTCCGCCGACGGCGTGCCCGCCGAGCGGTTCACGGCTCTGACGCGCCTCGACGAGAACCGCGCGCGGGCCCAGCTCGCGCTGACCCTCGGCGTGCCGGTGCACACGGTTCGGCGGGGT
>NZ_QOAY01000196.1:336-4215 GCF_003314775.1 Microbacterium sp. H6
GCCGCCCCGTGCTCGAGCCGCTCGAGCAGATCGTGGGCGACGTGACCACCTGGCTCGACGAGACGTTCATCCCTCGCGTCGCCAAGCGTGGAGCCGAGATCATTCAGGTGCGGGGATCCTCGTCCGTGGCGTCTGCTGCGAGCGCGACGATCGACCACGTGCGCGACTGGGTACACGGCACCGACGACTGGACCTCGGCCGGCGTCGTCTCCCACGGTGAGTACGGGGTTCCCGAAGGCCTGATCTCGTCGTTCCCGGTGCGTTCGGTCGACGGCGAGTGGCAGATCGTCGAAGGGCTGGAACCGACGGACTGGGCACGTACCAGGATCGATGCCTCCGTCGCGGAGCTGGTCGAGGAGCGTGAGGCCGTTCAGGCGCTCGGCCTCTTGTGAATCCGGTCACCGCGACGCACGACGACAGGGCAGAATGGATGCCGGAGGTGCGCGATGAGCGAGACGATTGATCCCACGAAGACCACGGCATCGGTCGATGCGGCTCTCACGAGCCCCCTGCATCTGCCGCATGATGCCGCAGCGTGCCCGAAGTGCTTCACCGAGCTGCAGCAGAACCGCAACTTCTGGACGGCACGGCCAGACGGCTCACGGCTGGTAGGCCTCGTCGTGTCGCGAGAGGGCATGCCGTCGGTCGTCGAGCAGCGCGATGACCTCACCCGCTTCGGCGTGCCGATCGAGGGTTTCCGCCACCCGGCACCCGACATCCTGGAGAGCTGGAACGACCGCCTCGCCCGCCTCATCTCGACGCTGCGCACGGGCGACGTCGTCGTGGTCGTGAACATCAAGGCGCTCGGCCTCGACGCCGACGAGGGCGCACGCACCGTCGCCGAGCTGCGCAAGCACGGCATCATCGTCAAAGTGCTGAACCACGACGCCCGGCACCTGGCCGACGCGGCCGCCGCCCACTGACGGGCGACGATTCCTACGGCGTGGGCTTGGGCGTCGGGCCGAAGGCCGGCTCGCCGGGTGTCACACCGAAGAACAGCGGATCGCTCGGCGACTCCTCGCGCGGCAGGTACCCCTCGGAAAGGTTCGCATCACCGAAGAGCAGGTCCCCGAGCTCGTAACGGTCGCCGGGCCAGCACTTGGTCGTCGCCGTCACGAGCACGTTGCCGTTCGTGATGAACGTCACCGTCAACAACGAGAAGTCACCCTGCTCGCGCACGATCACATCACTCGACTGAGTCTCGCCCGACCCCAGATCCATGCCGTCGAGCTCGTAGCCCGCATCCGTGAGGTACTTCTGCACAGCGACGGATCGCTCGGCATGCTGCTCCGGGTCCACCTCCGTCGATCGGGCGAGAGAGAACTTGTAAGAACCGTCCGGGCATCCCGCCCCCGAAGGCTCCATGCCGAATGAGCCCCCTGGAGCCTCCCACGGGCCGTCGAAGATCAGCGCCTGGACGCCGTTCGTGACCTCCCGATAGTCGAGGTAGTGCTGCTTCGCCTGGGCGACGAGCTCGTCGCCGGTCGGGGTCGCCATGCCGTCTCCTTCATTCGTGCACCCGGTGAGGGCGAGCGCGAGCACCGCCACCGCCGCGGTGATCCGCCAGCGCTTCCCCATCCGCCCGCCCCTTGCTGCCGTTGCCACCACGGCTCAGTTCCACGCCTGGCCGTTAGCCACGATGTAGGCAATGTTACGGAAGGATTCCGAATCGCGAGCGAGGTACCCGTTGTCTTCTTCCCACCAGCCCCAGATACTGTTGCCGCCGTCGTGCGCCGCGTGGCCCGGGGTTCCGAGGCCGTCCTCGGTGCCGCCGCCCACTTTCGGCACGGTGCCGCCGTCGCTTTCGAAGCTGATCGCTCCCGGCAGCTCTTCGGGGTTGGTGCCGTGTCCGAAGGAGCTGTGCTCACCGTAGCGGGCGACCAGATCGCCGGGAGCCCGCGACGCGTAGATCTGCGTGCCGGAATAGTCCATCGGATCATCTCCGGTCCACGTCTGGTGGTAGCCGTCCGGCACTCCCGCCGAGCCGACCGCGATCAGATTGTCGACACCGAGGTTGTCTGGGGATCCACCAACCGCCAGGAAAGCGGTCGTGCTGCCGTACGAGTGCCCGATGACGGAGGTGGTGACGCTCGACGACACCTCGTTGTCGAGCCCTCGCAGCGTGGTGCTCAGAGTCGCGGCCCCCTCTGTGGCGCTGCCCATCGTGTGCTCGGTGAGAAGGTTGGGCGAGTCGTATCCGTACCAGGCGATCGTCGCCGACCTGGTCCCGTCGTTGTACCCGTCGGCGAAGAAGTTCAGGTCGCGTGCGCTCTGCCCCCATGCCTCGAGGTCTCCGAGGCCCGAGAACATCCCGCCGACGAGCACGTTCACGTTGGTGACACCTTTGAGCGGGTCGACGGGGTTCCCGTTCTCATCCTGAATGGTCACGCCGTACATGACGGCAGCGGTGGCTTGCGGCTGCTCGAACGGGTTGAACATCAGCAGCTGCCCCTGGAACCGGTTGATCTCGATACCGAGGTCCTTGAACTGCGTGTCCAACGGCTCGCCGTAGGGTCCGGCGTCGATCACTCGTTCATACGCCGCCCTGTTGGCGAGCATGCGATCGAGGTAGGGCACGCCTTCGAGGTTTCCGATGAAGCCCGGATACGTGAGACGGAGCGCGTCGCGCTGTGCATCGGTGAGACCGTCCCAGATCTCCGTGACCTCGGCAGGGGTGTCGGCGTTCGCCAGCGCGTCGATCGCCGAGAGGGTCGAGTCGCTGAGGGTCGAGCCATCCGAACGGACGAGTCCGGCGATCGCTGCACCATACGCCTCGTCCCAGAGCGCGTATGCGGCTTCCCAGCTCTCCCAGAGGCCTTCGAGGGCGCTACGGGTCGTGGCGAGCGAGCTCTGCGCGTCGATGACGTCCTGTTCCGCGGTCGAGCGCGTGCTGGCGTCGTCGTCGGGGGTGCACATCTGCTGCTGGGACTGTGCGCTCTCGAGATCGGCGACCGCCGCCGCGTGCGCCGCATGCGCGGTCTCGATGTCGTCGATCAGATCGTTCGCGGTTCTGGCGTGCGTCGCGACAGCCTCACCGTAGGCCCGCACGACGTCGGCGATGCGGCCGAGTGAGGCGATGGTGGGGTTCATCCGATTGGCGAGCAGCCCCGATTCACGCTGCACCAGAGTGATGCTCTGACCTCGCCCCTCGAGGCCGCCGTCGATGTTGCGCAGCACGATCTGCGCGTTCCCTCCGGCGTCCGTGAGCTTTCCGAGGTCGGCATGGATCCCTTCGAGCTGCCCGCTGTCATACTCGATCTCCTCGAGCGTCCACCCGCGGTTAGGAGAGGTCAGCGACATAGTCGGCATCCCATCCGCTGCCCAGCGAGACGTCGAGCTCTTCGAACGACTCGTTGATGCTCGTCAGCCGATCGGTGACGCCGATCCCCGCGAGATGCTGCGCCCGCGCCTCGAGCATCGCCTGCCCCAGCGCGTTCTCGAGCATGACCCGCAGGCCTGTGCGCCCCGCGGGATTGCCGACGCCCGTGTCGCGCGCGGCGATGTCATTGGCGTACATGACGTAGTCACCGATCGAGAAGCTGATCTGCAGGACGGCGCCTTCGAGTGCGCGCTTGTCGATCTCGACGTCTGACATGGCTTCCCCCCGGTTCCGCCGCGATCCACCATAGCCGGACGCTCGCCCTGCGCCGATGGGGAGAACTGCCCATCGGCCCGTGATCTCCGGACCACAAGGCGCGAAGAAGGGGCCGACGGCGAACCGTCGACCCCTTCCCGAAAGCGCGTGTCAGCTGCCGGCGAGCTGCTGATCCAGATCCTGGATCGCCCGCATCATCCCCAGCAGCGACTCCGACATGTCGTTGATGCCATCGACCGCCGTCTTCAGACCCGTCGTCAGCTCCGTGTACCCCTCACCGAACT
>NZ_QOAY01000196.1:4441-9444 GCF_003314775.1 Microbacterium sp. H6
CCCCCACCCTACGCGGCACCCACGAACACCGTCGATGGGGACAACTCCCCATCCACCCAGCGCGTACGGGATCAGCGGCGGACGAACACGGATCGGATCCGCACCCACAACGGATCCGCCTCCGACAAACCGGAGACGAGATGCATGACTCCCCCGACCTGCCCGAGGCCCGCCGCCAGAGCGATCACTCCGACGGCAGCCGAGGCCGCCGTCATCGAGGTGACTCCGGCTCCCAGATCACGGACGAACAGGGCGATGCCGCCGACGGCAACCAGCAGGGCGAGTGTTGCGGAGACGAGTCGCACGAAGAGGCGCGGTTCGAAGTTCGCGGTGCGCGCCCGGAGCCAACCACCCGCGCGGCGCTGCCGCCCGCCTGTCGTGTACGGCAGACGAAGCCACCAGGAGGCAGCCGACAGGATCCGCCGACCGCTCCACCACAGCGCGACCAGGACGGCGAGTCCGGCCAGTGCGACGATCACCGCGGTCACGATCACCGCCAGGTCGACCGGGGCGAGCGACCCGCCCAGCATCCGCACGGCTTCGATCATCCCTGCCGTGACGAACGCGCCGCCGATCGCGAGCGCGAAACCCAGGAGGCCCAGACCCCAGCGCGACCAGCGCTCGAAGTCCGTCCGCAGCACGGCGGCTGCACGATCCGCATCCACCGGACGAGCGTCCTGCGTGCGCGCCGCATCGATGAGGGGTCGCGACTCGGGTCGGATCAGCGCAAAAGCCATCGGCCCAGGTTATTCGCCGTCCAGCGGCGCCTCGGACCGCGCCCCCTTCGGGGAGCTGACGAGCTCGATCAGCCGCGGTCTGCCTGCTCCTCGGCGGTCGCAGGCACCGCGGGCTCCTCGGCCAGCTGCTCCCAGGCGAAGGTCGAGATCATGGCGTCGCTGAGCAGCTCGATGCCGTCGAGCACCTCTGCGGGGATCACGTCGCCGTCGGGGATCACGATGGTCGACGTGAACACGAGCGCCTTGCGACGCAGCGTTCCCGGCACCGGGATGATGTAGGTCAGGGTGCGCCCGCTCACACCGTCGATCGCCTGTGCGCCGGCCGGACGCTTCGTCTCGGCCGACCACCTGACGATGTGCTTGAGGTTCTCGTCGAGGAACACCGCCCCGCGCGCGCGGAACGCCTCCGTCACCCAGGCGTCGAGGTTCTCGCCGTCGGGCGCGTCGAGAGCGGATGCCGTGATCGACAGCGGCAGCAGCTCCTCCATCGGCACGTCCTCCTGCCGATAGATGGCGAACACCTTGGTGCGCCGCATGCCCTGATTGGCCTGGGCCATCATCGTGCGGAACTCCGCATCCAGGTCGGGGCGTCCCGCCTGCATGAAGATCGCGCTCGCCTTGCGCACGTCCTCCTGCTGTCCCGCGTTCGTCGGGAGATGCGCCTTCCACCCCGGGGGCAGCACGAGCCGGAAAGCCGGGATGCCGAAGCGGAACTCCACGCCGAGGTCGTTCATCTCGTTCATCGGGTGGTACTCCTCGTGTCGATCGTGAGGTCGGCAGTCACGCAGGCCGGCCGCTCGGCAGGGTGATGCCGGCGATGATCTTCGGGATCTGCTCCTCCATGAGGGCGAAGGGCTCGAGCGTCGACCCCATCGCCTCGATCATGATCGCAGACTCGCCGTCGCTGAGCATCACCGTCCAGTTCGCGATGGGGCGCGCCTCCCCGTCGTCGAGGAGCACGGCGGACGTGCGTCGCAGAAGGAAGCCCTTGCCATGGGAGTCAGTCTCCAGTGCCGTGAGTTCGGATGCCGTCGAGTCAGGGAGGGTGGCGATCTCGGTCAGGATGGCAGGGATGTCCAGGTCGGCGGCGGCGGAGACCGTGATCTCGATCAGGACGTCGCTGTACGCCCCGCGGGGGACGAACCACAGTTGCACGGCGGCGTTGCCGGCGAGGCCCAATATGCCCTCTGCCGTGAAGGCGAGCGCCTCGCGGTCACCATCGGTGAGCGGGGAACGTTCGGCGTAATGCTCGACCGCGGCCGACACCCATTGCTCCCCGCTGCCCGGCTCACGCCGCAGCAGATCGGCTGCAGGCAGCGGGATGTACCACTCCGCGTCGTAGGCGAAGTCCCATCGCGACGCGCCGTCGGCGACCGGCACCGAGGTCATCGGGTGAGACCGTTGAGCATGCTGGCCGGCGACAGGCCACCGGAAGGACTGCCGCCCGCGAGAGCCACACCCTTGTCCGCCCACTTGTACACGTTGTAAGCCTGCTCGAACAGGTCTGGCGCCGGAGCCTTCGCGAGGCTGGAGAGTGCATCCGGCAGCTGGTTGATCAACCGATTCCCGTATCCGGTGCCCGCCGCGACCGCCTCCTGGAACGAGACGGTGAACGACCGGTTGGCTCCGCCGAGGAAACGCTGACCGAGCCCCGCGAGGGTGAACGGGCCCGTCATGCGCGTCCGAGAGGCGTTCTGCACGAAGTTCGCGAAGTTCGCCTTGCTCATCACGCCCCAACTTCCCTTGGGGGCCGCGGTGATCCCACGAATGTTGCGGATCTGGCCGAGCGGCCCGGTGAGCTGCTTCGGAATCGCCTTGAAGAACTTCCCGAGCCCCTGCCCAAGCTTGCCGATCGGAAGCACGCCGATGATCGACATCGCGAGATCACCCCAGCCCTTCCGTCCGTCGAACATCAGGGCGACGGTCAGAGCGAGCGCGATGACGCCGACCACGAGTGCCGCGATCGCGAAGAAGGGCCCGCCGATGATGAGTCCGAGCACGGCGATCGCGAGCCCGATCCAACTCACCCATTCGGCCACGACCGCGAGGACACCCGCGATGTTCTCCCACGTGGAGTCCTCGCCGATCTTGTTGGCATCGGTGAGGCCCGACACAGCGGTCTCATAAGCGGTGTGCCAGGTGTCGTACTCGCCGTCGAACGCATCGAGGTTGTCGTTGTGCGTGGTCTCCGCGGTGCTCAGGGTCGATGCCGCACCGGAGGCGGCGTTCGCGAGATTCGTGCCGGCTGTCGTGTTCGCCGCCGCGTCCTCTTCCGCCGGCGGGTTCAGCCGCGTCGACGTGTTGTGCGCCTGAAGCGCGTCGGCGGCGTCGGCGGCGTTCGACTGCGCGGTCTGCAGCTCGGTGAGGCTGGTCTGGCAGTCGGCCACGATGGTGCGCATGCGGCTCTGCGCGGTCTCGAGCGCCGTGGCGTAGTTGCTCAGCGTCGTGCCTGCGGGCTTGTAGCGGCGACCCGCCTCGTCGAGATCCTTGTGGACGTCGTCGACGACGTCCTTGATCTTGTCCATCGCGTAGCCCTCGCCGTCGATGGAGCCGTCCTTGATCCCCTTGAGCGTCGCGGCGGCACTGACCATGCTGTCGCCCAGTTCGACGATCTTCGTTCCCCGGTCGGCGATCGCCACGGCATCCCCTGCCACGACCTCGACGTCACGCCCCTTGTTCGTCTGCATCTGCTTCTCTCCCCTAGACCGCTGCCGGCTGACGTCCGGCGCCCGGCGCGCTACCCGAACCCGACTGCTCCATCGACGTCGCCATCTCGGTGTCGAGGCTCATGACCTCGTCAACCGTTCCCTTGACGCGATCGGCGACCTCTTTGAGCTTGGTGAGCAGCTTGTCGCGACTGTCGTTCCAGCTGCCCTCGAAGTCGTGGCAGCGATCCTTGAGCCGTCCGTCGCCGTAGGGCCTGCCGACGGCGTTCTCGACGTCGTCCTGCTTCGCCGCGGCGGACTCCAGCTCGGCCACGATCGCCGTGAGCTTCTCGCTGGTCGTCTGCAGATCACTGATCGGCACGAGCATGCGTTCGCCTGCCATGGTCCCCCTCCTTCTTTCCCGGACGCTACGACGTTACTGGGAAGGGCGGCACGACGCGATGGGGAGTACTCCCCATCTGCCCGCGCCTCACACCCTCCAGCTGCTGTTCTTGCGCTTCTCCAGGATGCGCTCGGCGATCTTGATCGTGTCGGCGATCGACAGGAGGGAGAGTTCCGTGAGCGCCGCTGCACCGAGACCGCGCCTCTGCGCCTTGGCGGCGGTGGTCCGGACCGCAGGGCGCGCCTCCCGCGAAAGCATCTCGGCGAAGCTCGACCAACGGCGGAGGTCGAGCGTCGCCAGCTCGACGCGGTGGGCGCGGCGGAGACGCGCGAGTCGACGTCCGCCAGCTCTGCGCGTCGCGCTCGCCTCGTCGGCCGTGTAGTCGCCACGGCTCTGGGCCACTTTGGCCTGCTTCTGCGCAGTCGCCTCGATTACCTGCGTGACCTCCTCCGCGTACTCGGGCATCGACCGCAGCAGTCGCCGCTCCTCGGCCACCCAGCGCCGCAGGAGCACATCCCCGCACTCCGGACACAGCTTCTCCGGCATGACACCGTCGACCGCATAGCCGCATGCGCAGTCGATACCGCCGCGCTGCTGCGCCCGATGCGGACGTCCGCCAAGCCTCGCCCGCAGGAGTGAGGCTCCCACCGCGCTGCGCCCGAGCTCATCCGCCAGGAACCCCTCGCCGCTTCTGCGCTGCATGTCGGCGACCAGCAGCTCCCAGCGCTCCTGGTCAGCCGGCCGGATCAGCGGGCGGGCGGAGTTCGCGTACTCGTCCAGCACCGCGGTGATCTCCGCTTCCTGCGCGGCCCGCTTCAACGCGGTCGCGGAGGTGGCTCCCGGCCAGGACGGGAACGCGATGTGGGCCGCGAGTTCCCGCATCCGCGCATCACCCGAGACTCCCGCTGCCTCATGCAGCGCGGCCAGGGGCGCATTCGCCTCCAGCACACCACGTTCGAACTCCTCGACAGCCTCAGACGCACTCATGCTCCCAGGGTAGACGCCCCCATGCGACGAAGAGGGCCGACCGTCATGGTCGACCCTCTTCGTGAAACGCCGCTGTGCCAGCGGGTGGCGCTGTGTGTCAGCTGCCGGCGAGCTGCTGGTCCAGATCCTGGATCGCCCGCATCATCCCCAGCAGCGACTCCGACATGTCATTGATGCCATCGACCGCCGTCTTCAGACCCGTCGTCAGCTCCGTGTACCCCTCACCGAACT
>NZ_QOAY01000196.1:9665-13973 GCF_003314775.1 Microbacterium sp. H6
ACCCCACCCTACGGAACCACCCGCGCCGACGTCGATGGGGACAACTCCCCATCCACGATTGCGGCCGTCGTCTACCCCTCGACGAGCGGCAGCTGCACCGTGACCTGGCGTCCGGCCTGCACGAAGATGCCTCGCCCCTCGGGGAAGTCGGTGCGCTTGACCTTCGGGAACGACACCTTGAACACCGCGTCGCCGTCGAAGGAATCGGGCTTGAGGATGATGCCCTTGCGCCCGGCCTTGAAGTCGCCGATGAACCCGAAGCCGCTCGTGACCTGCGTGACGTCGGCATCGCCGATGAGCAGGTGGTCGCTGCGGTTGATCGCCTGGAAGAGGGCCTTCATCTCGCGCTCGGCCGGGCTGTCGGCGAACTGGGGCACATCTTCGACCACGATGAGCACTCTCGTCGGGAGCGAGTCGTCGGCGATCAGCTCGGTGATCTCCTTGGCGAGCTCCTTCGCGTCCTCCGGCGTCACGGCGCTGCGCGTCCAGCTCGTGTAGTCCTTGAGCTGGGCACGACGGCCTCCGAAGTGGAACAGCACGGTCGCCGGGTCGAGTCGCCGCATCGAGGTGATGAGCGACTTGAGGGCGTTGGTCTTGCCCGACGACGGCGGACCGGCCACGACGAACGTGCCGACCGGGTCGAAGTCGCGCGCCGCCAGGGTGTCCTCCGCGACACCGAGCACCGGGAACTCGCCGAGGCGATCGGGCAGGTCGCGCACCGACAGGCGGGTGGGCAGCGCGCCGATCTCCGGCACCTCCCTCGCTCCCGCCGCACGCAGCCTCTCCGCGAGCCCCTCGAGCAGCTTGGTCTGCTCCGCCACGTTCGGGGTCCCGCCCAGCGTCGCGATCTGCGTCTCGCGGCCGTCGACGATGGCGCGACCGGGTGCGGAACGCTCGTCCAGCACATCCTTGGGCGCGTTGAGCATCGCATACCCGGACTCATCCGAGAGGCGCAGCACCACGCGCCGCGAGACGTTCGCGCTGACCGCTGTGGGCACGGAGCCGGAACGGTCGGCGCTCGCGATCACGTGCACGCCCAGCGGGCGACCCTCGCCGAGGATGCGCATGAAAGTCTGGTAGAACGGCATCCGCGCGGTGGTCGACTCCCACTCGCTGCGGAACTGCGGGAAGCCGTCGATCAGCAGCAGGATGCGCGCCTCGTCCCGCCCGGTGAGCTCGCGGTACTCGGTGAGGCTCGAGGCGTTGGCAGCGCTGAAGCGCTTGCCGCGGTCATCCAGCACCGCGGCCAACGAGCGCAGCACGCGCTGCACGCGCTCGGAGTCGTCGCCCGAGATGATCGAGCCGACGTGCGGGAGCATCTCCAGGCTCTTGAGCGAGCCGGAACCGAAGTCGAGTCCGTACACCTCGACGTTCGAATGCGCGGGGTCGAAGCCCGCCGCGATCGCGATGGTGCGCAGCACGGTCGACTTGCCCGACCCGCTCGTTCCGTAGACGAGGAGCGAGCCGTCCTTGTCAGGATGGAAGTACGCCGGCTCCTGCAGCTGCCGCTCCGGCACGTCCATCTTGCCGAGCAGCACCTGTCCGTCGCCGAGCACCGGGAGGTCGCGCATGTCGACGGCCCCCTCGAGGTCGTCGAGCCACGGACGTCGAGGCGCGGGGATACGAGCCGCACGTGCCGCGTTCACGAGCGTCGCTACGATGCGCTTCTGGTCGTTGGGTCCGAGATCCTCGTCGTGGGACTCGGACTCCGGAGCCTGCTCGGCCTCCCAGGTCTGGATGGAGCCGAACCGGAGTTCCGCCACCTTCACCTCGGCGACCTGCGCCTCGTCCGTCGTCCATCCGCCGGCGTAGGCCGACTGGAACGGCACGAGGCGTCCCGGACCGGTCTTCGCGATGCCGCGCCCCGGCAGCGAGGGCGGGAACGTCGCCGCCACCGGATCGTCGACGACATCCTTCGAATCGGATTCGTCCGCCATGCGCAGCGCGACGCGCAGGTTCGTGTTCGCCCGCAGATTGTCCTTGATGACACCGGCCGGTCGCTGCGTCGCCATGATCAGGTGGATGCCGAGGGAGCGACCGCGCTGGGCGATGTCGACGACACCGTCGACGAACTCCGGCACCTCTCCGGCGAGCGCGGCGAACTCGTCGATCACGAGCACGAGCGCTGGCGGAGTCTCCGGGTCACGCCGCTTCTCGAGTTCGAGCAGGTCCTTGGCCTTCTTGCGGTTGAAGAGGTGCTCGCGGTGGTGCAGCTCGGCGCGCAGGCTGGTGAGGGCGCGACGCACCAGGTGCGGGCTCAGGTCGGTGACCAGGCCCACCGTGTGCGGCAGGTCGACGCAGTCGGCGAACGCGGAGCCGCCCTTGTAGTCGACGAAGAGGAAGGTGACGCGATCCGGGCTGTGGGCGGCTGCCATGCCGAGCACCCAGGCCTGCAGGAACTCGCTCTTACCGGCACCGGTCGTCCCGCCGACGAGGGCGTGCGGACCCTGGGTGCGCAGGTCGAGGGTCATCGCGTCGGTCTGCGACTGTCCGATGATGGCGCGCAGGTTCCCCGCCTTCTTCAGCCGGGCCTGCGGGGCGCCGGAGCGGTCGATGATCGTGTTGTTCTGGCGCCAGCGGTCGATCACCGCGTTCGCGTCCTCCGCGACCTCGGTGCCCACCAGGGAGAGGAAGCTGACCGAGTTCGGGATGTCGGAGGAGTCCTCGATCACGGTGCTGGAGTCGACGACGGGGGCCAGCCGCTTGGCGAACATGGTCATGTAGGCGTGCGAGACGCCCTCGACCTGCACTCCGCGATAGTCCACGCCGCTGCGGACCGTGCCGACCACCGCATCGCCGAGCCCTGCGCTCACGTCGACGAACGTGCGGCACGCGGCGGGCAGCGCCTCGACCACGGGAGCGACGAACAGGGCGTACACGCCGACGTCGGCACCGCGTTCCAGGATCTGGGTCAGCCGGGCGCGATCGACAGGAGCATCGTTCGTGATGATCACGAGGATCGCCGTCTGGCCGGGGAATGTCGCGTCCTCGGCGGCGCGCTTGACGTCGGTGCCGTAGCGCATCGGGTCCCAGTCGGCGCCGTACGGGGGCCGGGCGGACTTCGACTCCCGCGAGCGACGCAGGACGATCTCCTCCAGGCCGCTGAGCAGTGCCGTGCCGGTCGAGGCGGAGTCTGCCAGAGGCATCTCCTTGAACGGGTTGCGCTCACTGGAGGTGTGGGGCAACCACTTGAGCCAGTCGAGCTCGTTGGCCCAGCCCGGCTCGGTCAGCGCGACCGTCACCAGCTCGTTCGGCGAATGCGTGCCGAACAGCTGCACGGCGATGCCGCGGAGCGCGTCGCTCGCCAGCGATGTGGGACCGGCGACACCGATCGACCCGACGCTCTGGAGCGACTCCAGGATCGGCACGTCGTCGATCATCCGGTACCGCTCCTCGAGGCGGTCGACGCGCTCGACGTACTCGACGAGCGCGTCAGGGCTCTCGGTGCGCTTGATGCGCGTGCGCGCCTCGCTCTCGCAGACGCCCAGGCGCATCGCGAGGAAGTTCCAGTGCTCGGGGCGTCGCGTCCACAGCAGGGGTCCGAGCCGCATCGCCTCGTCGAACACGACGGCGACGGCCGGTACCTCGTTCTGCCGCACCTCCCGCTCCCTCGGGTGGGAGTGGTAGAGCGTCTCCTCCAGGCGTTCGAACTGCTCCTCGAACGACTCCGCCTCCTTGCGCAGACGCTGACCGAGGTTGGTCTTCTGCGAGATGAAGTTCCCGAACATCATCATCGGCGACGCGGCCGCGATCAGGAGGGACGCCGGACGCTGCGTGATGCTGAACATCGTGACGGCCAGCAGGATCGGCGCGACGAGCATGGGCCAGGGGAACAGCCGGGACGGCTGGTCGCGGGGGTAGCGGGGTTCGTCCAGTTCCTGCCCGGTGAAGCGCTCCTCGACGCGCGGGCTGCGGTTGAACATCAGAGCGCCTCCGCGCTCGAGCACCGGGTCGCCGCTGGCGGAGCCGTCGAAATCGCTCACCATGTGCACGACGAACTCGCAGTCGCCCAGCACGAAGCTCTGTCCCGGGATGACCCGGAGCCGCTGCACGAGTCCGCCGTCGACGAGGATGCCGTTCGCGGAGTTCAGATCGACCAGTTCGACGAAGGTCGCCGCGACCTCGATGCGGGCGTGCCGCTTCGAGACCAGCGGGTCGGCGATGGTCACATCGTTCGCGGCGTCGCGGCCGATCAGGAAGTGACCGATCGGCAACGGGAACTCCTGGCCGGCGGCAGGACCGGCGACGACCGTGAGGACGGCGGCCGGGTGCGTGCCCGCCCCGCCCACCGACGCCCGATGGGATCCG
>NZ_QOAY01000196.1:13984-14764 GCF_003314775.1 Microbacterium sp. H6
CGTTGATCACCTCGGCGAGGAACCCGGAGCCGATCGGGGCATCGCCCACGAGCAGGTCGGGGTTGAGCATCGTGAGCTGCTCGCTGGTCGGCGGGGCGACAGACAGCGTGAGCACATCGCTGGGCGCCGCCATGATGCTGCGCGCGGGGTCTGTCGTGGCGATCTGCCGCGCCACGTCGGCGATCGTCGCCGTCGAGTCGGCCATCACGACCACGTCGGTCAGGGGTGCCGCGGGTCGACGCAGGGTCAGCTTGACTCTCATCGCTCGTCCTCACCGCGCCGAGGGCGCATCTCACTGCTCAGGGTCATACCCACTCCACCAGGAGGGACCGGTCGCCGAAGCGCACCGTGTCGCCGATCTGCAATTCCGCGGGGTGTCCCGCCGGCAGCGCTGTCTCAGAACCGCCTCGGACGATCGCGCTGCCATTCGTGGAGGCCCGGTCGACGACGAAGACGCCCCGTCGGGCCGGCATCACCGCGATGTGGGTCTTGGACACCGAGCGCGTGTCGTCGACGACCGGCACCAGGAGCGCCTCGCCCTCGCCAGCGGCGGCACTCGGGGACCGCCCGAACAGCGTCGTCCCCCGCACCTCGATACGCTGCCCGGTGTCGAGCACCAGGAGCGCTCGTACTCCCATCGGCGCGGGGGAAGCGGCGGGTGCGGACGCGGGAGATGCGGCAGGTGCCGGTGCGTCCGGGGCTGCCGGCGTTTCCACAGCGGGTGCCGCTGCGGCGGCGGCAGAGGCGGCGACAGGAGCGGATGTCGGGGGCCGAACGGAC
>NZ_QOAY01000277.1:0-1704 GCF_003314775.1 Microbacterium sp. H6
ACCGGCTCGACCCGTCATCGGCGGCGGCGCGGCCATCGAGGCTCTGCGCCCACTTGACGGTGATGTGCGGACGGCCGAGTCGCTGGGCGGTCAGCCATCCGGCGATGAGGGCGTGCGCGGCATCCGCCTGTTCGCCGGACTCGACCTCGACGCCGGCAGTGCGCAGACGTTCCGCGCCGCCCCCGGACACCGCGCCGGGATCGTCGAGAGCGTAGACCACCCGTGAGATGCCCGCCTCGATCAGGGCGACGGCGCAGGGGCCAGTGCGGCCGGTGTGGTTGCAGGGTTCGAGTGTGACCACGGCCGTCGCGCCTTCGGCTTCGCCGGGAGCGAGTTTCGAGAGAGCGTCGACCTCGGCGTGCGGAGTGCCGGCGCCGTGGTGCCAGCCCTCGGCGAGCACGGTGCCGTCGGGGGAGAGGATGACCGCGCCGACCTGCGGGTTCGCCCCGCGGGGCCCGCGTGCGGCGAGATGGAGAGCGCGGTCCATCGCGGTGCGCTCTGCCGCGTTCACTGCCATCCGTCGTCCTCCTCTGAGGCTCCGGATTCGGGCAGGGATGGCGGAACGGACGCACGTATGCGTCTCGTGCTGCCTCCCTTCCGGACTAGCGAGGTCTCCCTCGCATCACCGTCGGTCCCGGAATTCCACCGGATCGGCATCTCGATCTCTCGAGACGCTCGCGGACTGTCACCGCCGGTTCGGATTCCCACCGACCCCGGAGCACGTTGTTGATCTGAGTGTAGTCAACGCATCTGCGCAGATTTCATTCCAAGACATGCATCCGGGTGCGCCACGCGCTCGCCGTCACTTGAGAAGCCGGGACAGTCGCCGGTCGGTGAGCACCTTGCCGCCTGTCTGGCAGGTGGGGCAATACTCGAGCGAGCGGTCGGCGAAGAACACGCTGCGGACCGTGTCGCCGCACACCGGGCAGGCCTCCCCCCGGCGGGCGTGCACCTGCATCCCACGGCGCTTCGCATCCTTCAGGTCGGCCGGTGGCTTGCCGGAGGCTTCGGCGACCGCTTCGGTGAGCGTCTCGCGCATGGCATCGAAGAGGCGATCGATCTCGGCACCGTCGAGCGTGTCGGCGATCGCATACGGCGACATGCGAGCGGCATGCAGGATCTCGTCCGAGTACGCGTTGCCGATACCGGCGATGACCGCCTGGTCGCGCAACAGCCCCTTGATCTGCATGCGGCGGCCGTCGAGCAGGGCGGCGAACGTCTCGCGCGTGAACGCCTCGTCGAGCGGATCGGGTCCCAGCCTGGCGATGCCCGGCACCTCCTGCGGATCGCGGACGACATACACCGCGAGCGACTTCTTCGTGCCCGCCTCCGTGAGATCGAACCCGCTCCCGTCGTCGAGCGCGACGCGCAGGGCGATCGGCGACTTGCCCGGCTTGATGAGCGTCGTGGGGAGGGACTCGTACCAGCGCAGCCAGCCGGCCTTCGCGAGGTGGAACACCAGGTGCAGTTCGTCGCCGCAGGAGAGCACGACGAACTTGCCGAGACGGGTGGACGCCGTGATCGCCTGCCCCTGAAGCGCATGGATCGGCGGATCGTACGTCTTCAGCGCGGCGATCGCCGAGACGGTGGCGCGCGTGATCGTGTGCCCCACGGCGCGCTCGCCGAGGAAGGTGGACAGCCCCTGGACTTCCGGCATCTCCGGCATGCGTTCATCCTGTCATCGGCCGCCGACACTGTCACCCT
>NZ_QOAY01000277.1:1751-3589 GCF_003314775.1 Microbacterium sp. H6
GGCTGCCGAGGTCATCGCTCGCCGCGCGGTCACGAACCTCAGAGGATGGGCCAGTCCACCGGCGTGCGGTCGTCGCTCGGCAGCAGCCCGGCCATCCAGCCGTCGTCCCGGCCGCGCGGGCCCGTGAGCGCTTGCCGTTGCAGTCCCTCGTACCGGAAGCCGAGTGCGCGCGCAGCGCGGGCGGAGGGGACGTTGCCCGCGACGGCCTGCCAGCGGACGCGCACCAGCCGGAGTCCGACGAACCCCCAGTCGACCACGGCCCTCCCCGCCTCTGCGAGATAGCCCTTGCCCCTGGCCGCCTCCGTCACCCAGTAGCCGAGCTCGGCAGTCGCGCCGGTGAAGTGCTCGGTCATGTTGTGCAGACCGATCATGCCGACGAGTTCGCCATCCGCGTACATGCCCCAGACGACCTCCGACCCGGTGTCCCACTGCGCGGCGACCATGCGCACGAACTCTGCGGCGTCCTCGCGACCGTACGGACTCGGAACGGTCGTCCAGCGCGGGATCTCCGGGTCCTGGCAGGCATCCGCGATCGCATCGATGTCCGCCTCCGTCGGGGCGCGGAGGACGAGGCGTTCGGTGGTGAGGACGACGAATTCCATCCCGACAGCCTAGGGAGAACGATGCCCCTGCGAACGCGGAGCGGCCGGAGTGTCGGTGGGCGCGACTAGTCTTGTCCGGTGACTGTTCCGGGGATTCTGCGCGCCTTGGAAGAGGCGTCTCTGTACCGCGATGCCCTCAGCTGGGCGCGCACCGACGCCGATCTCGGCCTGGTCGACGGGCTCGATGCGCCCGCGCTCGCCGGGCTGCTCGAGAAGCGCGCCGCGGCAGGGCACCCCGCCGCCCTGCTCGCCGTCGTCCCCACGGGCAGGAGGGCGGAGAGCCTCGCGCTCGCGATGCACGCCTACCTTCCGGAGGCCGATGTCCTGACCTTCCCGGCCTGGGAGACGTTGCCGCACGAGCGGCTCAGCCCGAGCCCCGACACGGTCGGCCAGCGGCTGCAGACCCTGCGCCGGATCGCCGAGTGGTCGGGCGATCACCCGCTCGTCGTCGTGGCGTCCGTGCGCGCCGCGCTCCAGCCGATCGCGGGCAACCTGGGAGAGATCGCCCCGCTCGAACTCGCCGTCGGCAGCAGGGGGAACGAACTCGACCTCGTGGTGGAGCAGCTGGTCGAGCGCGCTTATTCGCGCGTCGACATGGTGTCCCGTCGCGGAGAGTTCGCGGTGCGCGGCGGCATCCTCGACGTCTTCCCTCCGACGTCGGAGCATCCGTATCGCGTCGAGTTCTTCGGCGACGAGATCGACCAGATCCGCGCGTTCTCGGTCGCCGATCAGCGCTCGTTGCCCGGCGACGTCACCGGTGTCGATCTGCCTCCCACCCGCGAGCTGCTGCTCACCGCCGAGGTCCGAGATCGTGCCCGTGCCCTGGTCGAAGGCTTCCCCGCGATCTCGGGAATGCTCGAGAAGATGGCTGAGGGTATCCCGGTCGAGGGCATGGAGTCGTTGCTCCCCGCCGTCGCAGGGCCGCTGAAGTCGCTGGCCGAGTACCTGCCCGTCGGCAGCGCCACGGCGATCATCGACCCGGAGCGTTCGAGTGCGCGTGCCATCACCCTCGGCGACACGAATCGCGAGTTCCTCGATGCCGCGTGGAGCGCCGCGACCTCGGGGGCGTCGGCTCCCATCGACCTCGGTGCCGGCGACTTCCTGACGATCGCCGAGCTGCGCGAGGTCGTGCGGGATCGGGACGGCGTGTGGTGGCGGCTAAGCCCGTTCGGAGCCGGGCTCGGCGAGGGCGACGCGGACGCCACGAACCTCGGCGCCGCCGTCATCCCGTCCTTC
>NZ_QOAY01000277.1:3631-6901 GCF_003314775.1 Microbacterium sp. H6
CAACGTCGACGGCGCGATCTCCTTCGTCGAGGCGAAGCTGACCGACGGGTGGCGCGTCGTCGTGATCGCGGCCGGTGGCGGTCTGGTCGACCGCGCACGCGACGTGCTCGCCGACCGCGGCCTGGCCGCCCGAGTGGTCGAGACGCTCGGCGATGCACCGGAGGGCGGCGTCGCGACGCTGGTCACCGGGTCCGTGGAAGCCGGCTTCCAGGTGGCGGAGGCGAAGCTCGCGGTCCTCACCGACAACGAGTTCTACGGCCGCACGATCGGCGGCGACCAGCGCGTGGTCAAGAAGCTCGCATCGCGCCGCAAGAACGTGGTCGACCCGCTGCAGCTCAAGCAGGGCGACTTCGTGGTACACGCCACCCACGGCATCGGCCGCTTCGTCGAGATGACCAAGCGCGAGGTGTCCACCGGCGGACGCAACGCCACGAAGTCCATCCGCGACTACCTCGTTCTCGAGTACGCGCCCTCCAAGCGCGGGTACCCCGGCGACAAGCTGTTCGTTCCGACGGATCAGCTCGACCTGCTCTCGAAGTACGTCGGTGGCGAGGCCCCCACGCTCTCGAAGATGGGCGGCAGCGACTGGTCGCAGGCCAAGGGCAAAGCACGCAAGGCCGTCCGCGACATCGCCGTCGAGCTCGTGAAGCTCTACTCCGCCCGGATGAGCGCGAAGGGCCACGCGTTCGGCCCCGACACCCCGTGGCAGCGCGAACTCGAAGAAGCCTTCCCGTTCGCCGAGACCCAGGACCAGTTGCAGACCATCGACGAGATCAAGGCCGACATGGAGCGGCCGATCCCGATGGACCGTCTGCTCTCGGGCGATGTGGGCTTCGGCAAGACCGAGGTCGCCGTCCGTGCCGCGTTCAAGGCGATCCAGGACGGCAAGCAGGTCGCCATGCTCGTGCCGACGACGCTGCTCGTGAAGCAGCACCTCGAGACGTTCACGGAGCGCTTCGCGGGCTTCCCGGTGAAGGTGCGGCCGCTGTCGCGCTTCCAGACCGACAAGGAGGCGCGCCTCACCCTGCAGGGCCTGCTGGAGGGCTCGGTCGACATGGTGATCGGCACCCACCGCATCCTCACCGATCAGGTGATCTTCAAGGACCTGGGCCTGATGATCATCGACGAGGAGCAGCGCTTCGGCGTCGAGCACAAGGACGCGCTCAAGAAGATGAAGACGAACGTCGACATCCTCGCTATGAGCGCGACCCCGATTCCGCGCACACTGGAGATGGCGGTCACCGGCATCCGCGAGATGTCGACCCTGGCGACGCCACCGGAGGACCGGCATCCGATCCTCTCGTTCGTCGGTCCCCGCAGCGACAAGCAGATGGCGGCGGCGATCCGACGCGAGATCCTGCGCGAAGGCCAGGTGTTCTTCGTGCACAACCGGGTGCAGTCGATCCAGCGGGTCGCGAGCGAGCTGGCCGAACTGGTGCCGGAGGCCAGGATCGCGGTCGCACACGGTCAGATGGCCGAGCACCAGCTCGAACAGGTCGTCGACGACTTCTGGGAGCGCAAGTTCGACGTGCTCGTGTCGACGACCATCATCGAGACCGGACTCGACATCGCGAACGCGAACACGATCATCATCGACCGCGCTGACAAGTACGGACTCAGCCAGCTGCACCAGCTGCGCGGCCGCGTCGGTCGTGGGCGAGAGCGCGCCTACGCCTATTTCCTGTACGACGAGATGAAGCCGCTGAGCGAGACTGCCGCCGACCGTCTGCAGACGATCGCGGTCAACAACGAACTCGGCTCGGGGATGCAGGTCGCGCTCAAGGACCTCGAGCTGCGTGGTGCGGGCAACATGCTCGGTGCCGAGCAGGCCGGTCATATCGCCGGCGTGGGCTTCGACCTGTACCTGCGCATGATCGGCGAGGCCGTGGCGACCTTCCGCGGCGACGAGGTCGAGACCGGGCAGGAGCTGCGGCTCGAGCTGCCCCTCGACGCGCGCATCCCCGAGTACTACATCGACAGTGAGCGGTTGCGCCTCGAGGCGTACCAGAAGCTCTCCGCCGCATCCGCTGCGACCGCGAAGGACGATGCCATCGACCTCGTCGTCGAAGAGCTCGTCGACCGCTATGGCACTCCGCCGGAAGAGGTCGAAGGGCTGCTGGCCGTCTCGCGCCTTCGTCGTCGTGCGGCACGGGCGGGGCTGACGGACGTCGTGGTGATGGGGTCGAACCTGCGCATCGCGCCCGCGCGGCTCGAGGACTCGATCAAGGTGCGGCTGCAGCGTCTGTACCCGAAGGCGAAGCTCGTCTCCGGGGGAGAGGCTCTGGTCGTGCCGATGCCCACGGTCCCTGCTGCAGTCGGCGTGGGGCTCGAACCCCTGCCCGATGCGCAACTGCTCGAGTGGGTCGGACAGCTGTTCACGGCGATCTTCCCCGAACCGGTCAAGGCCGAGTAGCGCGGGGCCCCGGGCCGCAGTACTAGTCTGGCCGCATGTTGTACGAGCACCTCGGGGCTCGCCCCCGCATCCATGACACCGCCGTCATCGCCCCCACCGCCGTCGTCTCCGGAGACGTGGAGATCGGGCCGGGCTGCCAGGTGCTGCACGGCGCCGTGATCACCGCCGAGGGAGGCGCGATCACCCTCGGTGAGCACGTCATCGTCATGGAGAACGCGCTCATCCGGGCGACTGCGGCGAACGCGGTGCACATCGGATCGCACACCCTGATCGGCACGCTGTCGAGCATCGCCGGTGCGACCGTGGGGGAGGAGACGTTCCTCGCCTCGGGGTCGCGGGTGTTCAACGGCTCTCTGATCGGATCGCGCTGCGAGGTGCGCGTCAACGCGATCGTGCTCCGCCGCGCGGTGCTGCCTGAGGGCACCGTCGTGCCGATCGGCTGGGTGGCCGTCGGCGACCCCGTGCAGCTGTTCTCGCCCGACCGGGAGGAGGAGATCGCGGCGGCGCAGCCCGACCTCGACTTCCCCGGGCACGTCTTCGGGGTCGACCGGGACACCCCCGACCTGATGGTGCAGCTGACGGAGCGCTACGGCAGCTCGCTGGCACGGCATGCGCAGGATGTGAGCCTCGACGCGCACCGCGGGCAGTCCCACGCATGACGGGCGACGTGGGCCTGGTCCGCCCCGCCGTCAGCACGGCCGACGCCACGCGTATCGCCCTCGACTGCTGGGGGATCGCGGCGACCGCGGAGGAGCTGGGCAGCAACCAGGATCGGAACTTCCTGCTCACCACGCAGGATGGGGCGAAGAGCGTGCTCAGGATCGACAACCCGGTGTTCGGCGATGACGAGCGCGAGG
>NZ_QOAY01000277.1:7117-7269 GCF_003314775.1 Microbacterium sp. H6
CGTCGCACTCGATGCCTACCGTGACGCAGGCGTCGAGGTCCCGGCGGTCCTCCCGGGGCTCGACGGCGCGCTCACCCAGCGCTGGAACGGCTTTGCCGCGCGGCGCAGCGAGTGCGCGCCGGGCGAGCCGATGGTGGATGCCGGATACCTCG
>NZ_QOAY01000020.1:0-8118 GCF_003314775.1 Microbacterium sp. H6
ATCGGTCGCGATGCTCGCGTCGCTCCCGCCCGGCGACGCGGCGGCGGCCGAGGCGGCGATGCTCGCCGCGACGGCCGCCGACCTGGAGATCAGCAATCTCGGTGTCTCCGTCGATGAGGGCGCCGACGTGCCTGCGATCTGGGGGCCGACGATGACGACGCAGGTGAGAGGCGAGCGCATCCTCGGTGTTCTCACGCATGGTGATCGTCTTCGGCTCACCCTCACGACGCACGAGCAGGTCGGAACGCTCGTCGCCGGCATCGTTCGCAGGGTGACGTCTGCCATCTAGTGTGAGCGTGCCTCCTACAGTGTGGGGATGATACCGCCGTCGACGCGGTACTCGGCGCCGGTCAGCCAACCTGCCCGATCCGAGGCGAGGAAGGCGATGAGCTCGGCGGCGTCCTCCGGCCTGCCCGGCGTGCCGAGCGGGATCGAGAGGTGCTCGACGATCCGCTGTTCCATCTCGCTCGCCGAAATGCCGTGACTCGCCGCAGCGTCGCCGATCGAGGCGGCCGCGCCCTCGGTCTTGATGAAGCCGGGGACGACCACGAGGACGCGCACCCCGCTCCTCCCGGTCTCCACCGCGAGGGTCCGACTGTACGCGTTGAGTGCCGCTTTCGAGGCGGCGTAGGACGCCTGCCCCGGCTGCGGGTAGTGGCTCGATATCGACGAGACGTGCACGACGACACCGCCCTCGCGCTCGATCATGCTCGGCACGATCTCTCTGTCCAGCCGGACGACACCGAGAAGATTGGTGGCGAGGTCCGCCTGCCAGGCCTCGTCGCGGAGGCTGAGGGTCGGTGCTTCTTCGGTGAGCACAGCGGCATTCTGCACCAGGACATCGACATGTCCGTCTGCGAGAACGGCGCGGGCGAAGTGCTCGACACCGTCCGCGTTGCTGAGATCCGCGGGAATCCAGGATGCTTCGACCCCGGCGGGTGGTGCGGACCTCGACCCGATGACCACGGTTGCCCCTGCTGCGGCGAACCGCCTGGCGACGGCGAGCCCGATACCGCGCGCTCCTCCTGTGACGACGACGCGTCGGCCGCTGAACTCGTGCTGTGTGTCTGTCATGCGGACTACTCTATCGATGATCGTCGATTATCGATCTTTTGCTAGGATCGACTTGTGCGCTCGATACATCACCCATCGCTCGACGAGATCGAACTCCATCAGGTCCTGCATGCTCTCGGCAGTCCGGTCCGGCTGGCCGTGGTCGCGGGCCTGCTCGATGGGGGAGTCCATCAGGGGAGCGAGTTCGATGTGGGGGTTTCTCAATCCACGTTGAGCCATCATGTGAAGATCCTTCGCGAGGCGGGTATCGTCCAGAACGATCCGGAGGGCACGAGATGCCTGCTCTCGTTGCGGACCGTGGACCTCGAGAAGCGGTTCCCCGGTCTCGTCGACTCCTTGGGAATGCTCGTGCAGGGTGCGAAGGCGTAGACACCACGATCTCCGCGGACGGACGCGCCTTCACTCGGCGATGAGGTGGACGTGGACGACGGAGACGATCGATGAGGACGCGTTGTTCACGGTTCGGGCGCCAGGGCGGTGGCGATCATCATGCGGCGGGCCATTCGCTCATGACCGCGTGGGCTGCGAGCCGCAGAGTCGTCGTCTCGGCCTCGATGCCCACGGCGTCGAAAGGCAGCGCGCGTTCGGTCATGAGCCCCGCCAGCACGGTCGAGAGGAACCGTGCTCGCTCCTCGACTCGACCGCCGGGGATCACGCCCTCGTCGATCAAGGTGGTCAGCCACTGCGAGATCCGATGTCGCCCCATGCGGTCCAGGGCTAGGTAGGTGGCTGCCTCGTCCTCGGACGGGGCGGTGGCTACATAAGCCTCGTAGAGCGCCTCCCACTGGTTCCGCGCGCTCTCGCCCACGCCGATTTGGCGGAGGATGAGCTGCAAGCACGCGATGAGCCTCTCCCCCGCCGTCAGAGAACGATCATTGATCGGATCATCGGGGATCTCCAGGTCGTACATCGCGGCCACCACCGTCTCGATGAGTTCCCGCTGCGTCGGGAAGAAGTGGCGTAGCGACCCCGTGCTCACCTGAGCGCGGGCGGCCACTGCTCTCACGCTCAGACGTGCGGTCGGGTTCTCGCCCAGCATGGTTGCCGCGGCGATGAGGATCTTCTCCCGTGTTCCCGGTTCCTTCGGCGCTTCGTCCATTTTTCCCTCATGAGCCATCCGTCTATAACAGTGTGCTAGTTTAGCCCGTCGTTGGCTATCACGCTGTATTAGATTCTGGAGGGCGAGATGATGGCGGGAAAGAACTGGCGCAACCGTCGCGTTCGTGTCGGTTCCGGCGAACCGCTGCGCCGCTATCGCTGGTGGCAGATGTTCGGTCGGTCACTCCGATCGATCACGCTGCGCTCTGCCGACGGCACGACGTCGACGTACACGGTCGACGTCCGTCATGCCGGCGATATGACCGACGGTGAGATCCGTGCGCGTCTCTACGTCGACGGAGCGCTGCAGTCCTACGCGAAGATGCCCACGCGCTTCGCGGTGCCAGGCGGACACATCGAGGTGGCGATCACCGGGTTCGGGCTCAAACGGTGCCACTATGTGCGGGCAGACGGTGTGGAACAGCAGCTGTCGCCCGATCCTCGATCCGCCGAAGGGCGTCGCGCTCTCTTGCACGAGCAGCATCCCGGAGTGAGCCGTGTGATCGGCCTCGTCTCCATCGCGTTCGTCGTGGCCGGCCTCACTGTCGAGGTCCCTCAGATCATCGAGGCCCTCTCGAAGATCCCCCTGATCGCCGACTCGATCGGTACCTTCGCCTCGCCCATCCGACTCCCGCTCGAGCTCAATCTGCTCGTCGGTCTCGCCGCTGTCCTCGGCAGCACGGAACGAGCCCTGCGAATGCGTTCGAGTTGGATCGACGAGCTCGCCAGCTGACCTCCCCGAAAGGAACGACCATGCACCAGAGCGACCCTGCCACACGACCCGCAACGCAGGACGCCGACAGTCGAGTCGCGGGAGGAAGCCGCCCGTTCGGTGTGCACTTCCGGATGGCGTGGTGGAAAGTGCTCATCGTGATCGTGGCGCTGCCAGCGACGCTCCTGGTCACTCAACTCGGGCTGTACCTGCTCGCGGGCCTCGTCGAAAGCGGGGACCCGTTCGCACCCGAGCTGACGCCCCTCAAGCTGCTGGCGGCGAACGTCAGCACCGGACTCACGGCCCTGTTGGCGCTCGCCCTGGCCGGGTGGTTCGCGAAGGTGCCGTGGCGCGTCGTCTTCAGTGCGCCACGCAGTTTCGACCGCCGTCGGCTCGTGACGTACTTCTTGGGCTCGGTTGTGGTCGTCGGCCTCGCGATGGGGGTGGTGGGGCTGACAGCGTCGGAACAGGTCGGCTGGATGGGATTGTCGATCACCGGCACGACGGCCGGACTGCTCATCGTCATGCTCCTGTCGACACCGGTGCAGACCGTCGGTGAAGAGATCATGTTCCGTGGCGTGCTTCTGCCTGCTACCGGGTCATGGTTCCGGTCCGCGAAGCCGGCCTTCCTCACAGGCCTCACTCTCTCGAGTGCGATGTTCGCCCTCCTGCACGGCTCCAGCGACCCGATGCTGTTCGCTTACTATCTCTTCTTCTCCGTGTGCACCGCGGTGATGGGATTGCTCACCCGCGGGCTCGAAGCAGCGATCGCCTTCCACACGGCGAACAACCTCCTGACGACGACACTCAACGCGATCTTGAGCGGGGGCGGTGCTGTCGCTGTCGATCGATCAGAGGGCTCCACCGGCGGCTTCGCCCTTCTCCTGCCCGCAGCCGGGAGCCTCGCAGCGCTCGTCATGGTCGGGGTCCGGGAGCGGTCGCGCCACCGCGCCGGGACGCACCGCTAGTTTCCCTGGGACGGCGACGCTATCGTCCCGCTGTCACATTCGCGAGACTCTCGGCGAGCTCCTCCGCGCCTTCAGAGACATCGAGCGCGGTGTGACGAGGGAGCTCCCCGTCCTCGCCGCGAGCGTAGAACGCGGCCAGGAGCGCGATGATGTTCGGGTACTTTCCCTCGGGTCCGTCCCACTGTGATGCATACTGCGAGTTGCCGACCAGGCGGCCGGTGCAGACCAACACCCGAACGAGGATCTGCTCGACTTCGGCGATCGAGGGTGCGGGCCCGGTCTTCAGTCGTTCGAACACCGGAAGGACGGAGCGACCCTCCCACTGGATGTCCTGCTGGAGGATCGCCTGGGGGTCGAAGGTCGCTGGGTCGTAGTGGAAGCTGTGCCGCACCCCGTCGTTCTCCGTGATGAGCGCCGAAAAGCCGACCCCGATTCGATCGATGTAGCCCTCTGCGGCGATGCGCACTTCGTCCCGGCTGCGCTGAGCCGAGGCGGCGGTACCGATGTAGAGGATGTCGCGGTCGGGAGCGGCATAGATGTAGGTGTTCTCGGGGTGAGCCTCGTCGGCACGCACCAGCGCGATGCCGGCGCCGCGGGCGATCGCGACGAGATCGTCGACCTTCATGAGTTTGACCATGGTGTCACTGCTTCCTGTGGGTGATCATTCGCCGGAGTCATGCGTGACTATCGGCGCGATCGCCCGTGTGGGAAGCCATGCACGAGGGGTGCCGCAGTCGGTGCAGGAGCGTGACCCGGGAATCTGCCCGAGCTCTCACCTCCTTCGATGCCGGCGACGAAAGGCACAGTCCGATGCCGAAGGGGGCGAGTGGTGATGCTCCGGGCGCTCGACGCCGCCTTCGGGCTTCACTGAGCCGCCGCTCCGGGAGGGGGGATGGGCGATGAGGTCTCGACCTCACCCGAGCAGTTCCACGCCGAACTCGGAGACGACGGCGCGCAGTTCGGCGAGGTAGCGCTGTGCCTGCTCGGTGAGCGGGATCGCCGAGTGGCCGATCCAGCCGATCTCGATGTTCTCGTCGACGTCGAGCGGGATGGCGACGATCTCGGGGTCGAGGTCGTCGCTGATGATGCCGGTCGAGATGGTGTAGCCGTCGAGGCCGATCATCAGGTTGAAGATGGTCGCGCGGTCGGAGACGCGGATGTCCTGCGGGCTCGAGAGGGTGGAGAGGATCTCCTCGGCGAAGTAGAAGGAGTTGTTCGCGCCCTGGTCGAACGTGAGCCTCGGCACGTCGGCGAGATCGGCGAGCGTTACGCGCTTCCGCGCGGCGAGGGGGTTCTTGCGGGAGATGAAGATGTGCGGGTCTGCGACGAAGAGCGGGTGAAAGGCGAGCCCGGAGTCGCGGAGCAGCTTGTCGATCACGTTGCGGTTGAAGTCGTTGCGATAGAGGATCCCCAGCTCGCTGCGGAGGGTGCGGACGTCTTCGATGATGTCCCAGGTGCGCGTCTCGCGCAGGGAGAACTCGTACTCGGTCGCCGCGGTCGCCTTCACCATCCGCACGAGGGCGTCGACAGCGAACGAATAGTGCTGGGTCGAGACGCCGAGGAGTCGTCGGGACGGCGGACGACCGAGGTAGCGCTGCTCCAGGAGCGCCACCTGCTCGACGACCTGCCGGGCGTACCCGAGGAACTCGACACCATCGGTGGTGAGCGTCACGCCCCGGGCGGAGCGGATCAGGAGTTCGCGCCCCACTCTGCCCTCGAGATCCTTCATCGCCGCGGACAGGGTGGGCTGGGCGACATAGAGCAGGTCGGCGGCGGCACTGATCGATCCCTCCGCGGCGACTTCGATGTAATAGGTGAGCTGCTGGAGGGTGATGCCGTTCGAACGCTTGGCCATAGATTCAACCTATGCCACGGCATAGTCGACGCGCATTACCCGATGGGCCCTTGCAGTCGTCATCATGGAGAAACCCCCGATCGAGGCCGAGCCCGGCCGATCTTCCACCGATTGGCCGCTCATGGCATCCGAATTCACGTTCCGCATCACGACGACCCGTTTCGACGAGGACTACTCGCCGTCGGACGACTCGCGCATCACCACGAACTTCGCCAATCTGGCGCGCGGCGAGCACCGTCAGCAGAACCTCCGCAACGCCCTGACGATGATCGACCGGCGGTTCAACGATCTGGCGCACTGGGACAACCCGAGCCGCGATCGCTACACGCTCGAACTCGAGATCGTCTCGGTGGCGATCCAATTCGCCACGGAGGGGGAGGATCGGGAGTTCCCTCTTCTCGAGGTGCTGGAGGTGACCATCGTCGATCGGTCGACGGGCACGCGCACTCAGGGCATCGTGGGCAACAACTTCTCGTCGTACATCCGCGACTTCGACTTCAGCGTGCGGTTGCCGGCGGCCACCGCGGCCGCGGGAGGCTTCACCGTTCCCGACGACTTCGGCGACCTGCACGGCAAGCTCTTCCAGCACTTCCTCGACTCCGAGGCGTACCGGGAGCGGTTCACGCTGTCGCCCGTCATCTGCATCAGCGTCTCGACGAGCAAGACGTACCGTCGCACCGAGAACCACCACCCGATCCTCGGTGTCGAGTACGAGCAGAAGGACGGCTCGCTGACCGACGAGTACTTCGGCAAGATGGGCCTCTCGGTCCGCTACTTCATGCCGCGAGGCAGCGTCGCCCCGCTGGCGTTCTACTTCCGCGGGGATCTGCTCAGCGACTACACGAACCTCCAGCTCATCGGCACGATCAGCACGATGGAGACCTTCCAGAAGATCTATCGACCGGAGATCTACAACGCGAACTCCGAGGCCGCGAGCATCTACCGGCCGACCCTGGAGCAGCAGGACTACTCGGTGACCAAGATCGCCTACGACCGGGAGGAGCGCAGCCGGCTCGCGGCCGAGCAGGGGCGGTACGCCGACGCGCATCTGATGACCCCGCACGGCGAGCTCCTCGAGAGGTGGGCCGTCGGCCGTTCCGCAGACTCGCTGGTGTCCGTCGGATGACGAACGGACGAGCCCCGATCATGCCCGAGATCCTTCCCACCTCCATCGTCGGCAGCCTGCCGAAGCCTTCCTGGCTGGCCGAGCCCGAGACGCTCTGGTCCCCGTGGAAGCTGGAGGGCGATGCCCTGGTGGAGGGCGTGCAGGACGCGCTTCGCCTCACTGTGCACGAGCAACGTCAGGCCGGCATCGACATCATCAGCGACGGGGAGCAGTCGCGCCAGCACTTCGTCACGACGTTCATCGAGCACCTCTCCGGTGTCGACTTCGACCAGCGGGAGACCGTGCGGATCCGCGACCGGTACGACGCCAGCGTGCCCACCGTGGTCGGTGCCGTGAGCCGCGAGAAGCCCGTGTTCGTCGAGGACGCGAAGTTCCTCCGCCAGCAGACCGACCAGCCCATCAAGTGGGCTCTGCCCGGTCCGATGACGATGATCGACACGCTCTACGACCGTCACTACAAGAGTCGCGAGAAGCTGGCGTGGGAGTTCGCGACGATCTTGAATCAGGAGGCGAAGGAGCTCGAGGCGGCCGGGGTGGACATCATCCAGTTCGACGAGCCGGCCTTCAACGTGTTCTTCGACGACGTGCAGGACTGGGGCGTGGCCGTGCTCGAACGCGCAGCCGAGGGTCTGCGCGCGGAGACCGTGGTGCACATCTGTTACGGGTACGGGATCAAGGCGAACACCGACTGGAAGGCGACCCTCGGCTCGGAGTGGCGGCAGTACGAGAAGTCGTTCCCGCTTCTGCAGCAGTCGAGCATCGACACCGTCTCGCTGGAGAGTCACCACTCGCACGTGCCCCTGGACCTCATCGAGCTCATCCGGGGCAAGAAGGTCATGCTCGGAGCCATCGATGTGGCGAGCCCCATCATCGAGACTCCGGAGGAGGTCGCCGACACCCTGCGGAACGCCCTCCGCTTCGTCGACGCGGACAAGCTCGTGCCGAGCACGAACTGCGGGTTGGCGCCGTTGTCGCGTGACGTCGCCCGCGGCAAGCTGCGGGCGCTCAGCGCAGGTACTGCTCTCCTTCGTGAGGAGCTCGGCTCCGCGCTCTGATAGCCTCGAGCTTCCGTGCAGCAACCTGAGGAGGTGGTACCCGTGAACGAACTCACGTCGGTGCTCCTCCAGGGAGACACGGTCGGGCGATAGGTCGTCCGGGAGCGCCGCTTCTTCGCCGCACTCCCGAGAGGCACGACCATGCATTTCACTTCACGACGAATCCTCGACGACCGCATCACCGAGCGCACGTTCACACTCGGCGACGTCTCCGGCATCCTGTGGACGCC
>NZ_QOAY01000020.1:8419-13101 GCF_003314775.1 Microbacterium sp. H6
GCATCGGCATGCGGCGCATGTATCCGAGACTGGTCGCGCGTGCCCGCAGCGCCAGCGCGCAGGGCTTCGCCGCCGCGACCATCGAGTTGCCGGGGGCAGGCGAACGCGCTCCACTGCCCGGCGCCGAGCTCGCCCGGGCCGACCTCGTTCGAGCGATCACCGCGGGAGAGAAGCCTTCCGCGGATGTCGTGGACCGGCTGATCCTCCCTCTGGTCGACCGGGCTGTTCCCGAATGGCAGGCGACGCTCGACGAGGCCCTCGAGCTTCCGGAGATCGGCGACCGGGTCGCGTTCTCCGGAGGGGTGATCGCGATCGGCACCCGCCTCGCCGCGATAGATGCACGCATCGTGGCCGCCGGACTCTTCGCCGGCAGCTTCGTCCCACGCTCGACGATGGCAGAGGCCCGACGGGTGACGATCCCGCTGCACGTGCTGCTCCAGTGGGACGACGAGGGCAACGACCGCCAGATGGCACTCGACCTGTTCGATGCATTCGGCTCGACGGAGAAGACGTTGTACGCCAACATGGGCGGCCACACCGGAGTTCCGGCGTTCGCCGGGGAGGACGTCGCCCGCTTCTTCGACCGTCACCTCGGGGGTGCGTGAGGGCAGGAGGCCGAGTGATCTGACCGGGGCGCGGAGGCGAGGCGCTCGCCGAGGGGGAGGGATCCGGCGAACGCCCCGTCTGCACCCGATGCCTGCGAGCGCGGCCCCCCACGATCTCGCGCTACGACCGGAGCACGATCAGGATGCGCCTGATGGAGCCGGAATGCAATGCACTTCCGCGTTTAACGGCACAGTCTGGACAAAAGTCACTGCCGAGAACCGCACGACCGTGGCGCCGGATCCGTCCGGACGGTTCCCGCTCCTGTCAAGGCCCGATACGTCGAGGACGGATCATCCTAAAGTCATCGAATGCCGCCCTTGACCCGACGGGTGGCAGGAGGACTCGCCGATGACCGAAGACTCTGCGCCCACCGACTCTGTGCCCACGCAAGAGCTGCTGGGCGGGCGCTATCAGCTGCGGGAGTGCGTCGGACAGGGCGGAATGGCCCGCGTGTACCGCGCCGACGATGTCCTGCTCGGCCGGACAGTGGCGATCAAGCTGCTGAACGGGGGGAGCGAGGGCGTTCCGTCCGAACGCGCGCGCAGCGAGATGACGCTGCTGGCCTCGCTCAACCACCCCGCGATGGTCACGCTCTACGACGCCCAACTGGTGCCGGGCAAAGCCGAGTACCTGGTGATGGAGTTCGTCGACGGCCCGACCCTCTCCGCCCGCATCGCCCAGGGCCCCGTGCCGCCGACCGACGTGGCCATGATCGCCGCGGATCTCGCCGAAGCGCTGCATGTGGTGCACGGTGCCGGCGTGGTGCACCGCGATGTGAAGCCGTCGAACGTGCTACTCTCGCCCACCTCGCTTCCGGGGAGCCGTTCGGGCGCGAAGCTCGCCGACTTCGGTATCTCCGTGCTCGTCGATGATGCCCGGCTGACGTCGCCCGGTGTCGTGATCGGCACTGCTGCGTACCTCGCCCCCGAGCAACTCCGGGGCGCGCCTCCTGCTCCGGCGGCCGACATCTACTCCCTGGGACTCGTGCTGCTGGAGGCGCTCACCGGGAAGCGGGCGTTCGGCCAGGCGGAGGGGATCGGTGCGGCGATGGCGCGTCTCATCGAGGTCCCTGAGGTGCCGAGATCCGTGGGTCCGCAGTGGGCGGATCTGCTGACCCGGATGGTGGCGATCGCGCCCGAGGACCGGCCCAGTGCTGCTGCCGTGTTCGCCGCGGCGTCCATGCTCGCGTCTGCGCCGGCCATCCCGCCTCGCCCTCCCGTGCCGGTGATCGCCCCTCCGGTCCCGGCCATGAGCGCCGCTTCCGCTGCCAGCACCGCACCGACACTGCTCCTCTCCTCGAAGCCTTCGGACCGTGTGGTGCCCACGCGTCGCCCGACGCGACGGTGGGGAGTGATCGGCACCGCCGCTGCCGCGGTCGTCGCCGCCTCCGTGCTCGTGGGGGTGTGGGCGGCAGGTCAAGGGTTCGGAGACACCGGCGACCTGGAGACCGGCGATGTCGATTCCGTCGTCACCGAGCAGACGCCGGGAAGCTCGCCCTCGCCGGATCCGACACCGGATCAGGCTGACGCGCAGCAGGACACCTCCGGGACTGTCGTCCCCGTCGTCCCGGCTGAGAACACGCAGCCGACACACGTCGATCAGGTCGTCGATCAGACGAAGGACGAGCGCAAGGCGGCGGAGCAGGCGGCCAAGGACGAGCGCAAGGCGCAGGAGGAAGCCCAGAAGAACGCAGACAAGGAACAGGAGAAGGCGGACAAGGAGCAGGAGAAGCGGGACGCGAAGAAGTAGCGCCCCCGACCCGATCAGCCCGCGGCGGCGCGCTCGCCGTCGGAGTTCGGCGTCCAGCCGTACCAGCCGCCGTCCGTGACCATCACGCTCCAGCCGCCGCAGACGAAGACGGTCTTCGCCTTGTACGGATCGGGGGCGCCGTCGAGCGTCCAGGACGGTGCCGACTGCCGCTCGACCTCGGTGCAGGCATCGGCCAGGTCGGAAGCGCTGGTGAGGAGGATGACCGCGTCCTCGGCCTTCTCGACCGTCGAGGTGCGCACGGTGATCTGCGAGGAGTCTGCGGGAATCCAGTCCGCGTCGACCTCCGCCCCCTTCGCGAAAGCGGCCGCATCGTCGAAGGTGGAGGTGGACTGCTTGTGGACGATGCTGTCGAAGGCAGAGCATCCGCTGAGGGAGAGTGCGCCCACGACGATCAGGGCGGAGGCGGCGAGAAGCGGTCGTACGTTCATGCCCCCAGCCTCGCGGCTGTGACGCCCTCGCGGCATCCCTCGCGCGAGGTATCGGCGTACCTCGGACGGATGACTCGTGGGTCGTGTCGTGAGTCGTTCCGCGACGCTCGACGGTCCGGATGTCCCCCATGTGTGCGATGCTGGAGAGGACCACTCAGCGATCATCTCGGTCGCGCCTCTGGCACGGGTTCCCGTGGCGAAACAGAGGAGCGCCTCATGGGCAGGTTCATCTATGAAGGCGACGTCAAGACCGAGATCGAGGATCGTGCGCTGACGCACATCCAGCTCGTCATGACCGCGAAACTCCGTCGAGGCGAGCCGTTCGGTTTCAGCTGGAAGGAAGACGTCAGCATCGGCGGCGGACGCACGACCGTCTGGGTGCATGGCGGCAGCGCGCTCGTCTTCAAGTACAGCGGGAGTCGTCAGCCCTCGATCAATCGCGAGTGGATCGAAGCGCTTGCTTTCACCGCGAACTCGCCGAGCGGTCTGTATCTCGTGCCAGAGCCGGTGGACGCCGGGCCCCGCGAGCCGAACCGGGTGCTCGAGCGGGCCTGACCCAGAACGACGCATCCGCCCACGGTCGATTCGGCCGCGAACGGATGCGTTCGTCATCTGCCGGGCGTTCAGCCGCCGGACGGGTTCTCGAGCGGTTTCCCGTCTTCGTCGGTGGTCTCGTCCTCGAGCACCTCTTCGGTGTCCGGCGCGCCGCCCGATGCGGTGTCGGCCTCCTCATCGGAGCCGGGGGTGCCCTGGGTGTTCTTCGGATCGCTCATGCTTCTCTCCTCTCGTCGGGACTGGCGACGGTAGTCCTCGGAGTCGATCGACATCAGGGGGTTGACCGGCCACGGGTGCAGGGGTGCTGATAATCTGCGGGCCATGCAGCCACCCGAAGACGAGCATCCTCGATCGGGCGGAGAGTCGGCCGACGTCGTCACCGCCGCGATCAAGGAGCGGATCTACGCCACCTTCACCGGCCTCGCCATCGTGCTCGTCCAGAACTCGAACGTCGAGCACACCAGCGCCGCGCGGGCGAGCATCACCCTTCTCGTCGGCATCGTCGCGATCGCGGTGGCCGGGTTCGTGGCAGAGCTCCTTGCCCACCTGGCCGTGCACGCGACCTTCCCTGACCGGCGGGAGTTCGGGCGGATGCTCCGCCTCACGAGCACGGCGATCGCCTCGGCGGCCATCCCGCTCCTTGTCCTCCTCCTCGCGGTGGTGGACTGGATCGAGCTGGGCACCGCTCTCACGATCGCTTCGATCGTCTACGTCGCCATCCTCGGGTTGATCGGGTACATCGCCGTCCGTCGCACCCGAGCGCCTTGGTGGAAGCAGGTGATCGCGCTGGGGATCCTGGTCGCCCTCGGCGGGCTGGCCATCCTCATCCAGCAGCTCGCCCACGGACACTGAGGGCTCTGCTCTCGCGTCGGGCGCCGGAACCCGAGAAATGTCCTGCTCCGGAGTAATCTCAGAGGATGGGAACTCTCGAGTACAACAGCTCTCGTCCTCCGATCAAGGTCGACGACGCGACGTTGGCGCACCTGAAGATCGTGATCGGCACCAAGCTGCGTCGACACGAGAGTTTCATGATGACGTGGCTGCCCGAGGAGAAGAACCCCGCCGGTCGTCTCACCATCTGGATGCACCCCGCGATCCCGCTGATCCTCGCGTTCGACGGCTCGTCCATGCCCGAGATCGACACCAAGCGGATCGAGCGCATGATGGAGCACCTCAACGCGCGCGGTGAGCTCGTCCTCGATCAGCTCGGCTGAACACGTCCGCTCGTCCCGCTTCCCTATAGTGGGGTCATGCGACGTCGCTCCGCCCTGGCCCTCGGTCTGTCCGCCGTCCTTCTGTTGACGGGGTGCGCCTCCGCGGTGG
>NZ_QOAY01000020.1:13269-20428 GCF_003314775.1 Microbacterium sp. H6
CGTCCGAACCCACCGCCACGCAGAGCGCACCGCCCGCGGGAGTCGACGCAGCAGCCGAGGAGCAGGCACAGGCCTGGCTGGATGCGGCCGTCGTGCCGCCGGGGGCTGTGCGCGTGACCGAGAAGCCGGTCTCGTTCGGCTCCTACCAGGGGTGGCCGTGCCAGCCGGTCGCCCAGCTCGAGGGCTACTGGACCGTGGCCGACTCGACGGTTGCAGGGGCTGCGAACTGGTTGCGAGAGAACCCGACAGCGGATCTCGTCAGCACGGCATCGGGCATGGCGTGGCCCGAGGATCCGAACCTCGACGGCGTGCTCATCGGCTACATCCCCGCCGACGAATCGCAGCAGGGCGTCGTCTACACCGTCGCGAAGATGGACTCGGGCGTCGCGATCCGGGCGGAGGTCGCGGCCCTCAGCGCTTCGGCGACGTGTCCTTCCCTCGCGCCCGGAGAGATGCTGGGCAAGCCGGGACAGGGCTGAGCGCCCCCGCGGAAGTCCGCGAAGGCGCTCCTCTCACCTGCTGAAGGCCGTCAGTCTTTGCCGGGGTTCTCGGCGTCGGTGCTGTCGTCCGTGCCGGCGTCCTTGTCCGTCGGCGGCACGGTCGGCGGGGTTCCCTTGCCGTCCTCGGCCCCGAGGTTGTCGTTGTCCTCTGGCCCGGGAGAGGGCTCGGTGCTGATGTCGTTCCGGTCGTTCGTGCTCACGGGAGCCTCCTTGGTCGCTGTGGGTTCTCGACGCGCGTCGACGTTCTCAGGGCAGGTCTTCGACGTCGATGCCGTCCTCGTCGGTGTCCTCGTCCTCGTCGGTGTCGTCGTCGTCGATGTCGTCGTCGGTCGATGGCATGTCCGGGTCGATGCCCTGGGCTTCGACCTCGGGGGTGTCGTCTGAGTGGTGCTGGGGATCTGACATGCGGTTCTCCGATCGATCAGTGGGCTGGTCGACCAGTGTCGCCTGACTTCCGTGCGGTCCGTCTGCCCGTTGACAGGTGGGCGCCCGCGAGCGGACAATCCCGGTTGCAGCTCGGCGGGCGTGCGCTCGGGGGAAAGGGGGCGGGGTCAGCGGCGGGTGCGGGCTCGGGTCTTCGCGACGCTGGCGAGGGTGGCGCGGACGGGGGTTCCGAGGTAGAGGCCGAGCGAGGCACCGGAGGCCAGACCGATCCCGATCACGGCCGCATCGATGAGGGAACCGCCGGCGAGCAGCATCCCCGTCGACGTGCCCGCCGCGTGGACCATCTCGAGCAGGCCCTGGAACACGGCCACTCCGGGAACGAGCGGCACGATCGCCGCCGTGGTCACCGCGACCGAGGGGACATGCAGGTTTCGCGCGATCAGCATCCCGAGGAAGCTCGCCAGCAGCGCGCCCACCGCGCTCGCCGCCGCGGGGTGCAGGTTCAGCGCCACCGATCCCGTGTAGCCCGCGAGGGTCACGGCGCTCAGGAGCGCGCTGACCAGGATGATCCGGATGCCGGCGCCGTTGAACACCGCGACGGCGACCGCGATGATGATCGCACCGGCGAACTGGTTCACGGGTGGCCCGAACGGTGCGGGGTCGTCCGGGAGGTCCATCGTGAAGCCCAGGACGCCGCCGAGTTCGAGGCCGACGAGGATTCCGATCACCACGCCGAGGGTCTGCATGGTCAGATCCAGGATGCGCCCGCCTGCGGTGAGGGCGAAGCCGTCGATCGCATCCTGTGCCGCGCCGACCACCGTGAGACCGGCGAGCATCAGCACGATGCCCGAGGCCACGATGATCGATGGGCGGATGCCGACGAACGGCTCGATCCCCGCGGTGCCGAGCGCCGAGACCACCACGGCCACGATCGTCGTCACCAGGCCTCCCGCGATCTGGCTGAAGAACAGGGGGACGCGGAGTCGCGCGAGCCCGGCCTGGGTCAGGGCTGCGCACAGCGCGGCGACGAATGTGAGTCCGACGATGATCGGTGCGGCACCGAGCATGATGCTGACCCCGACCGCGAGCAGAGCGCGCGCGACGATCACGACCGGCTGCTGGTAGCGGAACGGCACACGCCGGATGGCGCGGAACGTGGTGCGGGCGGATTCGAGGTCGAGGCCGCCGTCGATGTCGGCGACCAGGGCCTGCACACGCTGCAGCTTCGCGTGATCGGGCGCGGTCACCCGCACCACCCGCACCAGGGTCTCGGGCCAGACCTCGCCGCTCAGGTGGAACGACACCGTGATGGAGTTGTACGTGACGTCGACCTGCACGCCGCGCATCCCGTAGGCGTCGCACACCCGCGTGATCGCGAGCGTGACCTCGTGCGCGGAGGCGCCGACGGCGAACATCGACTCCCCGATGCGCGTCGCGAGGTCGAGCACGCGGGGGACCGTGCGCTCGTCGATGACGGGCATGGCCTCGGTGTGCGCGACCGTCGAAGGATCGGTGTGCAACAGGCGACGTACGGAGGAGAGCAGCGGCCGGCGGGAGTTCGCGGACATATGGTCCATTCTCTCGCCGGTGCCGCCGATCGCGGGGAAGACTGTCCGGTCCTCCGCGACCCGAACGCGGAGGACCGGCGAGATCGAATGAGCGGGTGCGTATGCGCACCGGCCCCCGAGCCGCCGCCCGGACCCGAGAGAGAATCCGAGCACGCCGCCGGTTCGACCGGCGTAGAGCGCTGAAGCGACTCTTCGCTTCGGCCACGATACGCGGGAGCCGCGGCAACACTGCCATCGGACACCCTCCCTTGACGGAAACCCCGACGCGCTGGTAGCGACGCGGTGGGCATGGTTAGCGTTCGAGAGGGCCACGATGCAACCCCCTTGGGTGTGCTGCGCCGATCGTGGCACCGTCGCGGATATGAAACTCGTGTCCTATGCAGGCCAACAGGTGGTCACGACCGATGACGTCGCCGACGCGCTCGTCGCGCTCGCCGCCGCCATCGCGAGCGAAGGCGAGTCGGCGGCGCTCCGGCTCCCGATCGTCATCGATGGGAAGAAGGATTCCGCCGATCTGATCGTCGGCGTCGGCAACGACCTCCTGGTCGGGCCGCAGACCTCCGACGGCGACGATCCGGACTTCTCCGACGAGGCAGCGGAGATCCGACGCCACCCCCTCTTCCCCCAGCGCGCCACCGGGGATGAGGATGAGGATGATGAGATCGGGATCGCGTCGATCGACTTCGACATCGACCACGGGGCACGTGCGTAGCGCACCGACGCGACCGCTGTAAAGGGGAGCGCGTAACGGATACCGTGCGCCTAGTCTGCTGAGGTGCTGAACTCCGCCCTGCCCGATCCCGACGTCCTCTGGGCATGCGTCGAGGAGGGTTTCCATGTCGGGAGCCGCCGCGGCGACTTCCTCGGATACATCGACAGGCAGCCGGACGGCGAGTACCGCGCATTCGATGCCCGATCACGGTCGCTCGGCGACTTCCCGACCCTGCGGGCAGCGACCGCCGCGGTCGAGCAGCCGACAGACGCGGCATCGTCCGAGATCCACGACGGCGGGCAGGGGGCCGCGCTGTGAGCTCGGCTTCGGCCACCGGTCTGGTGTCGCTCGTCTACACCAGCACGGCGGCACAGCCGTTCAGGGAGACCGCGCTCGAGCAGCTGCTCGCCGTGTGTCGTCGCCTCAACGACGGGCGCGGCATCACCGGCATGCTCCTTCACCGAGACGGTCGCTTCATCCAGGTGCTGGAGGGGCAGGCGGACACGATCGCCGGCCTCGTCGACACCATCCGCCGTGACTCCCGGCACCGCGACCTGCGCGTGCTCCTGACGCAGTCGATCACCGAGCGCCGCTTTCCGGACTGGACCATGGGGTATCGCGCCCTGCACGTCGGCGAGAGCCGCCCTTCGGGCTTCCGGGACTCGTTCGCCGACCTGGACGCCGGTGCAGACGTCGACACCACGCTCAGGGCACTGAACGAACTCACCCTGTGGTTCCGGGTACGGGCGCGCGACTGAGCACGCGTCAGCAGGCGCTCAGCCCCGGGCGAAGATCTCGGGATGCGCGTCGATGAGCTCGGCCTGCTCGGTCCAGGAGAGCCCCACGATGCTGAGCACCACGCGCACGACGGTCGCGTCGGCGTCGGTCGTGGTCAGCCGCAGCTCGCGCAGCGTGGCCCTGGCCGTCTCCTCGATCAGGAAGGCGAGCAGTTCAGGGGGCATGTCGCCGCGGAAAGCTCCCGATCCCACCCCCACTGCGGTCAGGTCGCGGATGCGTCGTCGCAGCGGAGCCAGGGCGCGGACGGTGTCCGCCAGATGCGCGTCGTCGAGTGCGATGTTCGCCGAAGCGCGCACGGCCGAAGCCTCCCGCCAGAGCCGAGTCGCCATCCGCGCCAGGGTCACGCGCGGATCGGACTCGTCCGTGGTCTCGGCGATCGCGTTGAAGCGCTGCGCCCCCACCGCGATCACCTCGCGCAGCAGGCTGTCGCGGTCGGCGAAGTGGCCGTAGACGGCTCGGCGTGTGAGACCCGCGGCCTGCGCGATCGCATCGAGGGAGGCTGTGGGATTGGTCGCGAGCACCGATTGCGCCGCCCGCAGCAGGGACTCTCGGTTGGCCAGGGCATCGCGACGCCGGCGCGGAGCCGGAGCGGCGGTCTCCTGCCCGTCTCGCGGAGTCGCGGTGCTCACGACATCACCTTGGTCGAGGCGAGAGCATCGACCAGCTTGCGGTTGTAGTTCACGAGCGGTCGCCGCAGCACGAGACCGAGGAGGAGAGCGGGGACGATGAACAGCGCGAGAGCACCGAGCGACCACCAGAAGTCGCCCTGATAGACGCCGGCGATCGCCGAGCGAACCATGTTCACCGCGTAGGTCGCGGGAAGGAAGGGGCTGATGCTCTGGAACCAGTCCGGCAGCAACTGCAGGGGGTACGCGCCGCCCGAGCCCGAGATCTGGATCACCAGGAGCAGCACCGACAGCGCCTTGCCCGCGTTGCCGAACGCCACGACCGCGGTGTAGACGATCAGGGTGAACACGGTCGAGATCGCCCACCCCGCCAGGATCAGCAGCAGCGGATGCGCCGGTTCGATCTGCACGAACAGGATCAGTCCGAGCGTCAGGAGCGTGCTCTGCGCGAGGCCCACCAGACCGAAGACGCCGTAGCGGCCGAGGTACTTCTGCGTGGGGGTGAGCTCCGGCCGGTCGGGCAGCGTCTCGGCGTTCACGTCCGTGCGGATCGTCACGGTCATCAGAAGAGCGCCCACCCACAGGGCGAGGATCATGTACAGCGGAGCCATGGCCGCGCCGAAGCCTGCCACGGGGAACACCGCCGTGCGGTCGAGACGCACGGGCTCGGCGAGCGAGGTCGCCAGCACACCGGGGTCCGCGCCGACCAGGGCACTGAGGTCACCGGTGTCGGCGGCTTTTCCGATGGACTGCTGCACGCCGTCGAACCTGTCGGCCAGGGAGTTCAGCGCCGCCGACAGCCCGGTCGTGGCCTCCTGGGCACGGGACAGGGTGGACAGTACGGAGTCGGACGCCCCGGACAGACCCGACGTGATGCCGGACAGGTCGGAGCGGATCGCCGAGACGTCGGAGCCGATCTGCGCGAGCGTCGACGAGAGGGCGTTCAGCTTCGTCTTGAGCCCGTCGTCGTACGCGGTTCGCGCGTCGGCGATCGCCTTCTTGGCGTCGGCGATCGCGGCGCTGATCTCCTGGTGGGAGCCCTGCGCCGCGTCGTTGCCGGCCGCGATCTGCGTCGCCGTGTCCTGGAGCCGCTGCTGCAGGGCCTGCTGGCGCGCGATCGCCTCGTCGAGTCGGCTGATCACCGCGTCGAAGTCGGACTGCGCGGAATCCGGCAGGTTCGGTCCGACCTGGGTCTCCAAGGTGTTCTTCACGGCCTGGTACTGGTCGATCTGCTGCTGCACGCGCTCGGCGAGCGTGGTGATCGCCTGCACCTGGCTTCCGCTGAGCGAGTCCGCGCCGGCGTACAGCTCGTCGATGCGCTGACCGACGGCGTCGTAGCTGCTCGACGTCGCCGCGAGGGCGTCCGCCAGCGACTGCGCGGCCGTCTGCAGGGTCGACTTGAGAGCGCCCGCCGCATCCACACCGCTGCCGAGGGCGCCAGAGGTGTCCTTGAACGCATCGCCGGCCGAACCGACCAGGCCAGAGGCGCTTTCCAACAGAGGACGACTCGCCTCGAGCAGAGCGGTGAACGTGTCGGCGGTCGTCGCTCCGGACCGCAGCTGATCTCCGACGCTGCCGAGTCGCGCCTCGATGCGGTTCAGCGCCGCCTGCGTGTCGTCATCCGTGAGGTAGTCCGACATCGATGAGACGAGGCCGAGCGCCACGTCGCCGAGGGTCTGGGCGAACGTGTCGCTGATCGCGGACGACACTCCTTCCGCACCCTGCCCCGTGATCTTGGGGGCCAGGGCATTCTTCTTCTCGTTCGTGTAGAGCGCGATGTGGGTGCGGTCGCCGCCGTCGGCATAGAACGTCAGCATGTCGGCGCTGAACGTCTCCGGCAGCACGATGGCGGCGTAGTACTCGCCCGACTTCGTCCCGTCGATCGCATCGCGCTCGTCCGTGATGACCCAGTCGAGCTGGTCGTTCCCGCGCAGCTGTGAGAGCACCTGCTCGCCGACGTTCACGCGGATCGGCACGAGATCGCTCTCGTACCCGGCATCCGTGCTCGCGACCGCGATCTTCAGATCCTTGGTGTTGGCGAACGGATCCCAGCTGGCGATGACGTTGAACCACGTGAACAGCGACGGGATGACGACGAGGCCGAACAGCACGATGCAGGCCATCACGTTCTGGGTGGCGTGACGTACGTCGCGGCGCGTCAGATCCAGGATGTTCTTCACGCGCGGTCCTCCCCTTCGGCTCGCTCGGCGGTGTCTTGTTCTGCGGTGTCTTGTTCAGCGGTGTCTTGTTCTGCGGTGTGTTCTTCGGCCGTGTCGTCTTCAGTTATGAGTTCGGGCGCGGTGTCGGGTTCGGCGGTTCGGCGCTCTGCGGGTCGGCCCTCAGCGGTGGCGGATGCGGAGCTGTCGGGCTCGGGGGCCGGGCCCTCGGGCTCCTCGACCGACTCCGTTTCTCCTTCCGGCTCGAACCACTCGGTGAGCAGCGCGTGTGCCTCGGCACCCGAAGCCGTCTCGGTGTCGGCAGCGGGCGCGGTGTCGGCAGCCGTCTCGGTATCGGCAGCGGGCGCGGTCCTGGTGAGCGGAGCGGTCGTGGCCACGTCGTGGGCAGCGGTCC
>NZ_QOAY01000157.1:0-202 GCF_003314775.1 Microbacterium sp. H6
GGACTCGCACGCCACCTGGGCGCACGGCCGTGGATGGTGCGCGCTCTGTTCATCGCCCTCGCGCTGTGCGGCGGTGCAGGGGTGCTGCTCTACGCCTGGTGCTGGATGTTCACGCCGTGGGCGGAGGGTGAGGACGCACCGACCAGACGGATGCCCGTGGCGTGGCTGCTGCTGGCTCCCGCGGCCGTGGGGGTCCTCGTCG
>NZ_QOAY01000157.1:349-2139 GCF_003314775.1 Microbacterium sp. H6
CCGACACCGCACGGGGGCCACGGCACACGCTGAGCATCCGGATCCCCTCGATCGTCCTGCTGGCCCTGCTGTTCACGATCCTGCTGTCCTGGCCGGTGGCCCGGTCGGGCGTGGCGCTGGTGCTGCTCCCGCTGGTCGGGCTCGCGGCCGTGGTGTCCTCGTCGTTGATACCCCGATGGCGCGAGCTGTCCGGTGAGCGGGTGCGCCGCATCCGCGAGGAGCAGCGCAGCCAGATGGCCGCCCACCTGCACGACTCGGTGCTGCAGACACTGGCGCTGATCCAGAACAGGGCGGGAGCTTCCAGCGAAGCTGCGCGCCTCGCCAGGGCGCAGGAGCGCGAGCTGCGTGCCTGGTTGTACGACGGCGATGCTCCGGCCGACAGTGATCTTCCGACCGACCTGCGCGACTATGCCGGAGCGTTGGAGCTCGACTACCCGGTGCGCATCGACGTGGTCTCCGCCGGCCTGTCGACAGAGCGGGCGAGCGGAGAGCTCGCCGCCGCCGCCAGGGAGGCGATCCTGAACGCGGCCCGCCACGCAGGAGGCGAGATCTCGGTGTACATCGAGGGAAGCGTGTCAGGCGTCGATGTGTTCATCCGCGATCGGGGCCCGGGATTCCAGCTCGATGAGGTGCCCAGCGATCGGTTGGGCGTGCGCGAGTCGATCATCGGACGGATGCGCCGTGCGGGTGGCAGCGGAGGGGTTCGCAGCGACGAGAGCGGCACAGAGGTGCATCTGCGCATCATGACACCGTCCAACCAGGAGCGGCCGGTACCGCGTGCGACGGCTCGGGAGGAGCACCATGCCTGAGATCATCCGTGTCGTGATCGTCGACGATCACTCGATCTTCCGCTCCGGCCTGCGCGCAGACCTCGATGCGAGCGTCGATGTGGTGGGCGAAGCGGCAGACGTGCCGTCGGCGATCTCGGTGATCGGCGAGACGCGACCGGATGTCGTGCTCCTCGACGTGCATCTCCCGGGCGGCGACGGCGAGGACGCGGCCGGAGGTGAGGCGGTGATCCGCGGGTCGTCTCCGACCGATGCCCGCTTCCTCGCGTTGAGCGTGTCCGACGCCGCGGCCGACGTGGTGCGGGTGATCCGCGCCGGCGCGCGGGGTTACATCACGAAGGGCTCATCCGGCGTCGAGGTCAGCAGCGCGGTGCGGGCCGTGGCCGAGGGTGATGCGGTCTTCTCGCCGAGGCTTGCCGGCTTCGTGCTCGACGCCTTCGGGGCGGTCGCCGGTGAGACCGCGACAGCGACCGACGAACTCGACCGGCTCTCGGCACGCGAGCAGGAGGTCATGCGGCTGATCGCTCGGGGCTACGCGTACAAAGAGGTCGCGTCGGAGCTGTTCATCTCGATCAAGACGGTCGAGACGCATGTGTCGTCGGTGCTGCGCAAGCTTCAACTCTCCTCACGACACGAACTCACGGCATGGGCCTCCGAGCGGCGGCTGTTGTGAGCGCACCGCTCGGGTGAGGTCGCTCAGGCCGCGAGCCACAGACCTTTCTGATCCGTCGCGATGGTGAGTCCGGCCGCGACCGTCTCGTCGTCGCCGATCCTGGCACCGCGGACGATGCGCGCTCCGGCACCGATGTCGGTGCGGACGCCCACGTAGGCGTGATCGCCGATCGCCGCGCCATGGCCGACGTGCGCGTGCGCGTCCACGAACGCGCCTTCGCCGATCACGGCGTCTTCGTCGATCCAGGCACCGCGGGCGATGGTCGCGCCGGCACCGACGCGCGCCCCCGGTTCGATATAGGCACCCGCCTCGATGTGTGCCTTCGGGTG
>NZ_QOAY01000157.1:2177-2919 GCF_003314775.1 Microbacterium sp. H6
CTTCGCGCCATGCGCGACGAGACCCCGGCCGTTCGCGTGCTTGCGATACCGCAGCGTCGCGCCCTGGTCGTTCTCGATGTCGACGTAGTTCTTGCCCACGATTCCTCCCGTGCTCCGGAGTTCTCCGGATATATCAACAACCACGACAGGGGCGGATTCATTCCCGCGGATGGATGTGGTCAGTGCTGACAGGAGGGGCACCAGAAGGTGATGCGTTCGCGGGTCGGATCGGCGCCCTGCTCGCCCCGCCGGATCAAGGTGCCGCAGCGTCGGCACGGACGTCCGGCGCGGCCGTACACCCAGGTGCCCTGGCCGGGCCGATCGACGCCGGTGAAGGTGCGGTGACGGCGGTCCCGGTTGGCGCGGATCGTGCGCACACCGAGGTCGAGGAGGGCAGCGACATCGACCTCCGGCGTCGGTCTGGTCGGCAGGATTCCTCGGAGGAACAGGAGTTCTGCGGCGTACTCGTTGCCGAATCCCGCGACGTTGCGCTGATCGAGGAGGGCGACGTGGATGCTGCGGGCGTCGGCCTCGAGACGTCGGACTGCCTCTGCCGCATCCCAGTCGTCGGCGAGCGGATCAGGTCCGAGGTAGCCGACGAGCTGATCCTCGTCACGGGTGGGGACGACCTCGATCTCGGCGATGTCGACGCCCACGGCTTCGCCCCGCGGCGTACCGACGACCGCACGCACCTTGAACGCCGGATGCCGCCACTTCTCGCCGGGGCGATAGGTGAACCACG
>NZ_QOAY01000157.1:2959-4326 GCF_003314775.1 Microbacterium sp. H6
TCCATACGCAGATGCGAATGCAGGGTGCTGTCACCGATGCGCATGAGCAGATGCTTGCCGCGGGGGATCACGGCATGCACCGGCTGGCCGGTCAGGTCGAGCGTGGCGAATCGGGGCACGCGCAGGTCGAATCGGGTGACCTCCGCGCCGGCCAGAGCTTCGTCGAGTCGTCGTGCCGTGCGGAAGACGGTGTCGCCCTCGGGCATCAGGGGGCGCCGATGGGAGTGGGCGGCGGCGGGGTGCGCGGCGACGCGGTGGGCGGCGCGACGGGCGGTGTGGTGGGCAGCGTGGTGGGGGACGTGGCGAATCCGGCTCGCGCGAGCATGTCTCGCGCGAGCATCGTGCTTCCGGCCACGGCGGCCGGCATGATCGCGACGGCCCCGCCAGGGATCAGGAAGCAGAGCTGTGTCGCCACTCCGAAGCCGAGAACCCGCGCCCGGCTGCCCGAGAACAGGGCAGCGCGCTGGGCGGGGCTGAGATCGCGGGCATCGAAGGCTCGACCTGTGAGCTCTCGGGCCAGCAGTCGACCGGTCAGGACGACTCCGGCGATGGGGCCGAAGAACCCGCCGACGGCAGGGATCAGACCGATGAGGAGCACGACGATCGCGATCAGGATGCCGAGCAGAACCAGGCGGAGTCCCTCGCCGAGAGTGGTCCAGAAGCTGCCACCGTCGGCTGGGGGAGCGTCGCCGAGGTCGGCCTCGACCGCATGCCAGATGCGCTGGTAGAACGGATCGCCGATGGTCAGGGTGAGGGCGCTGAAGACCACGCTGGCCAGGGCGAGCGCGGCCGCGACGATCACGAAGCTCACCGCAGACCGCAGCAGGCCGCGCCACGGTTCCAGCCACCCCTCGGCGAACGGCGTCAGCCACGTGGAGACCGACGGCAGACCGATGATCAGCGGTACGAGCGCGGCAGCGAGCAGGAGCAATGCGATGATCGCGGGGACCAGTCCGAGCAGCATGAGTCCCGGCCGGGTGCGCCACAGCCCGAAGCCGCGCAGCAGTGTGCGGATACCGGTGGCGAACTCGCGGATCATGGCTTCCAGCGTAGGCGTAGTGCTCAGACGACCTTGCGGAGCGTGTATCCGCGAGGGGTTGCCACGAAGCCGGACTCCTGCAGTGCGAGGGCGAGTTCAGTGCCGTAGACGCCCTCGCCGTTGATCTTCTCGACGGTGAGCGTGTCGAGGCGACGGGCGCGCGCGGTGGCCGCGAGGTCGGAGGCCGCGGCGCGCAGCACCTCGGCGTCGTCGCTGAACGACAGCACGGTGCGTCCGCCGCGTTCGAGGGACAGCACCAGTGCACCGTCGACGAGCACGACCAGACCGCCCGCTTTGCGCCCTGGACGATGCGAGACCCCGTCGAGCT
>NZ_QOAY01000289.1:0-4678 GCF_003314775.1 Microbacterium sp. H6
TCCTCCGTGGCGAAGGAGAGCACCGGCGCGAGCAGGCGGAGAAGCGTGGACAGCGCCAGACGCAGCGCGAGGGCGGCCGAGGCCTGGCCCACGTCGTTCTGGTTGTAGGCGCGCTCCTTCACGAGCTCCAGGTAGTCGTCGCAGAACGTCCAGAAGAACGCCTCGGTCAACTCCAGCGCCCTGGCCGCGTCGTACCGGTCGAAGGCGGCGGTCGCCTCGGCCACCACCTCGTCGAGCGCCGTGAGCATCGAGGCGTCGAGCGCGTGCGTCACCTGCGCGCCCGCGGGCACCGGGAACGACAGCACGAACTTCGCGGCGTTGAGCACCTTGATGGCGAGACGCCTGCCGATCTTCACCTGGGTCGGGTTCTGCGGGTCGAAGGCCGCGTCCATGCCGAGTCGGCTCGAGGCCGCCCAGTACCGCACCGCGTCAGAGCCGTGGGTGTCGAGCACGTCGGCCGGGGTGACGACGTTGCCCTTCGACTTCGACATCTTCTTGCGGTCGGGGTCGACGATGAAGCCGGAGATGGCGGCGTTCTTCCATGGGGTGCGGCCGTCTTCGAGCGTGGAGCGCAGCATGGTCGAGAAGAGCCAGGTGCGGATGATGTCCTGTCCCTGCGGGCGCAGATCGAACGGAGCAGTGAGCTGCCACAGCTCCTCGTCGCGCTGCCAGCCGCCCGCGAGCTGCGGGGTCAGGGAGGACGTCGCCCAGGTGTCGAGGATGTCGGCCTCGGCATCGAACCCGCCCGGCACCCCGCGCTGCTGCTCGGTGTAGCCCGCCGGGACATCCGTGGTCGGGTCGATGGGCAGCGCGGCCGCATCCGGGGTGAGCACCCGGTCGTAGTCGCGCTCGCCGTTCTCGTCCAACGCGTACCAGAGCGGGATCGGCACGCCGAAGAACCGCTGCCGGGACACGAGCCAGTCGCCGGTGAGGCCGCCGACCCAGTTCTCGTAGCGGACCCGCATGAAGTCGGGGTGCCACGCCAGCTCGGTTCCGTGCGCGAGGAGCTGGTCGCGCAGCTCGCCGTCGCGGGCGCCGTTGCGGATGTACCACTGCCGGGTCGAGACGATCTCGAGCGGGCGGTCGCCCTTCTCGAAGAACTTCACGGCGTGCTGGAAGGGCTTGCCGACGGCGGTCATGTCGCCGGTCTCCTGCAGCTTCTCCACGATCGCCTTGCGGGCGCTGAAGACGGTCTTGCCCGCCACGTTCTCCACGTACCAGGAACGCGCGTCGGGGTCTGTGACGATCGACGGCGCCTCGGCGAGGAAGCGGCCGTCGAGACCGATCGCCGTCATGTTCGGCAGGGACTCGCCGGCGGTGGTGCGCAGCTCGCGCCACCAGATGATGTCGGTCACATCGCCGAAGGTGCAGACCATCGCCGCACCGGTGCCCTTGTCGGGCTGGGCGAGGTGGTGGCCGTGGATCTCGATCTCGGCGCCGAAGTACGGCGTGCGCACCTTGGTGCCGATGAGGTGCTTGTGCGGCCCCTCGGGGTGGGTCACGATCGCGATGCACGCCGGGAGGAGCTCCGGGCGCGTGGTGTCGATCGCGATGGAGCCGGAGCCGTCAGCGAAGGGGAACTCGATCGTGTGGTACGCGGCCTGCTGGTCGCGGTCCTCGAGCTCGGCCTGCGCGATCGCGGAGCGGAAGTCGATGTCCCACAGCGTCGGCGCGAGGGCCTGGTATGCCTCGCCGCGCTCGATGTTGCGGAGGAACGCGAGCTGGCTCTGCCGGATCGTGTCGTCGGAGATGGTGCGGTAGGTCTGCGTCCAATCGACGCTCAACCCGAGCTGACGGAACAGGGCCTCGAACTGCTTCTCGTCCTCGATCGTGAGGCGCTCGCACAGCTCGATGAAGTTGCGGCGGCTGATCGGCCGCTGGTCGGCAGCCCGGCTCGACTTGTTGTCGCCGCCCTCGAAGGGAGGGGTGAAGTCGGCGTCGTAGGGGAGAGACGGGTCGCAGCGCACGCCGTAGTAGTTCTGCACGCGGCGCTCGGTGGGCAGGCCGTTGTCATCCCAGCCCATCGGGTAGAACACGGTCTTGCCGCGCATGCGCTCGTACCGCGCCTTGACGTCGGTGTGCGTGTAGGAGAACACGTGGCCGATGTGGAGGCTGCCGGAGGCGGTCGGCGGCGGGGTGTCGATCGAGTAGACGCCCTCACGGCCGAGCTCGGCGGCGCGCAGACGGTCGAACAGGTACGTGCCCTGCTCAGCCCAGGCGGCGTCCCACTTCGCTTCGAGACCTTCGAGTGCTGGCTTGTCGGGAATGGGGTTCTGCGCCGTTTCGGAAGCAGGCATGGAGGTCTCCTCGAGCGATGTATGCGGCACTGTGTGAGCGTGCCTGAGTGTGGGGTGTGCCGAACAGTCTACCGAGCGTCACGGTGACGGGTCGCCGGCGCAGATCGACCCCGTCCAAGAATCAGCCGTAGGATGGAGGGACCCCGACCCGCTCGTCCAGAGGAACCGTCATGCCCGCAAGATCTGTGCGCCGTCTCCTGCCCTTCGCGGCGCTCACCGCCGCCGCTGCGCTGGTACTCAGTGCGTGTGCTGCGCCCGGCGCCGATGGGGAGGGCGGGGAGCTCGTGTGGTCGATCGAGGGCGCGAATCTGTCCGCAGGGCACATGGATCCGCAGGTCAGCCAGCTCGATGTCTCCGGCATGGTGCAGCGGGCGGTGCTCGACTCCCTGGTCTTCCAGGAGGACGACGGATCGTTCAGCCCGTGGCTCGCGAAGAGCTGGGACGTCTCACCGGACAGCACGGAGTACACCTTCACGCTCCGCGACGACGTGACCTTCACCGACGGCGAGAAGTTCGACGCTGCCGCCGTCAAGGCGAACTTCGACCGCATCGTCGACCCCGAGACCGCGTCGGCCCAGGCAGCCAGCATGCTCGGCGCCGATTTCTACGACGGCACCGAGGTCGTCGACGATCACACCGTCAAGGTGACCTTCACGCAGCCCTACGCGCCGTTCCTGCAGGCGGCGAGCACGCCGCAGCTCGGCTTCTACTCGCCTGCCGCGCTGGAGAAGTCGGCCGACAAGCTCAAAGCGGGCGGCCCCGGGATCACCGTCGGCACCGGCCCGTTCGAGCTCACCGAGTACACACCCGACCAGGAGATCGTCTACACCCGCAACGACGACTACGCCTGGGGCCCGCACGACGCTGAGGCTCCGAAGTTCGAGACCCTGCGCGTCGAGATCCAGCCGGAGGCGTCTGTGCGCGCGGGCGTCGTCGAAAGCGGTGAAGCCGACCTGGCCAGCAACATCCCGCCGAACCTCGCGAAGGACCTCGGCGACGGCATCACGGTCGACTCGATCGAGTACCCGGGGCTGCCGTACTCGCTGTATCTGAACGAGAAGTACGGAGTCTTCGCCGACGAGAAGGTGCGTCAGGCGTTCGCCCGTGGCATCGACATCGACGCCGCGGTGGAGGAGATCTACTTCGGGCAGTTCCCGCGGGCGTGGAGCATCCTCGGGTCGACGACTCCGGGCTACGACGCGTCCCTCGAGGGCAGCTGGCCGTTCGACCAGGATGCGGCGAACACGCTCCTCGACGAGGCCGGCTGGACGGCCCGCGACACCGACGGGATCCGCATGAAGGACGGCAAGCGCCTCTCGGTGCGCTGGATCGCCTGGACTCCGGTTCCCGACGACCGTGCCGCGCTGGCCAACGCGATCCAGTCCGACCTCAAGGGGATCGGCTTCGAGGTCGAGCGCGAGGTGCTCGAACCGGGCGCCTACAACGAGCAGTACGAGCCGAAGACGTTCGACCTGACCGACTGGGGCTTCTCCGGTGTCGACCCCGACCTGCTGCGCAGTCACCTGCACACCGACGGGTTCCAGAACGCCTCACAGGTCAGCGACCCCGAGATCGATGCGCTGCTGGAACAGGCCGTCGCGACGAGCGATCAGGACACGCGGAACGGGCTTTACACCCAGCTGCAGGAGTGGAACGCCACGCACACCGCCATCGTGCCGCTGTACAGCCCGTCGGCGATCACGGCCGTCGGCGACCGCGTCGAGGGCGTCGAGTACGACCTGTACGGCCGTCCGCTGTTCTACGATGTGACCGTCGGCTGAACCGCCGGCTGAGCGGAGGGCACGGGTGGTGAAGGCTGCTCTCGTCCGCATCGCCGGCCTGATCGCCTCCGTCGTCATCGTCCTGTGGGGCGCCGCCACCGTCGCATTCCTCGCGTTCCGAGTGATCCCCGGAGATCCCGTGTCGGTGATGCTGGGACCTCAGGCACAGGTGAGTGAGGCGGTCAAGGACGGCATCCGCGCCGACCTGGGACTGGACCGGCCGCCGTGGGAGCAGTACCTCGGTTTCATCGGCCAGCTGGCCCGCGGGGACCTGGGGGAGTCGTACCAGCTGCGGATGCCGGTCACAGAGGTGATCGGACGCCAGCTGGGAGCGACGGTACAGCTCTCCGTGCTCGCACTGGTGATCGCCGTCGTGCTCGCCGTCGGGGTCGCCGTCCTCGTACGCGGCGACGCAGGACGCACGGCCGCCGCGGCGGTGGAGCTGGTGGTGCTCTCGTCTCCGGTGTTCTGGATCGGACTGGTCCTCCTCAGCGTCTTCGCCTTCGGACTGGGGTGGTTTCCGGTCTCCGGAGCCCGCAACCCCGCCACTATCGTCCTCCCGGCGGTGACGCTCGCGCTGCCGGTGGCCGCGCTGCTCAG
>NZ_QOAY01000289.1:4704-12803 GCF_003314775.1 Microbacterium sp. H6
CAGGTGCTTCGGGACGGCCTCGTGCAAGCCGAGCGCATGCCGTTCGCTGAGACGGTGCGCGCGCGTGGGGCGAGTCCTTCGTGGTTCACGCTCCGGCACGGACTGCGTCACGGCGCAGCCTCCGCCGTCACGCTCGCCGCCTATCTGACCGGCTCCGTCCTCGGCGGAGCGGTGCTGGTCGAGACCGTGTTCGCCCGACCCGGTCTCGGACGCGTGACGCTCGCGGCGATCAGCGACCGCGATCTTCCGGTCATCACGGGGATCATCCTCCTGAGCGCCGTGGTGTTCGTCACCGTGAACCTGCTGGTCGAGATCGTGCACCCCCTGACCGACCCGCGTATCAGGGCAGCACGTGACCGGAGCACCCGATGAGGCGCGCGCAGACTGTGCTCCTCTGGTCGGCCATCGTGGTGAGCGCCGTGATCGTGTTCGCGGCGCTCTGGCCCGGGGTCCTCGCCACGCACGATCCACTGCAGACCGATGTCCGCTCCGCCCTGCTGCCGCCCGGCGCGGAGCACTTCTTCGGCACCGATCAGAGCGGGCGCGACGTCTACTCGCGGGTGGTCCACGGCGCGGGGAGATCGCTGGGCATCGGGCTCTTCGCCACCGGGGTGGCTCTGGTCCTCGGGCTCATGATCGGCGCGCTCGCCGGGGTCGCACCGCGGGGCGTCGACACCACCGTGATGCGGGTGAACGACGTGCTGATGGCGTTCCCCGAGTTCCTGGTCGCGCTGGTCGTCGTCGCCGTGCTGGGACCGGGACCCGTGAACATCGCGATCGCGGTGACCCTGGCCGCCCTGCCGGTGTACATCCGGTTGGCGCGCGTGCAGACCCAGACGCTCCGCGTCACCGAGCACGTCGAAGCCGCGCGCATCCTCGGCGTCCCGCGCTGGCGCGCTTTCCGCAGGCACGTGCTGCCGGGCGTGCTCGGTGCGCTGAGCGTGCTCGCCACCATCGGCATCGGCTCGAGCATCCTCGCGGCCGCGGGACTCAGCTTCCTGGGCTTGGGTCCCTCAGAGCCGACGCCCGAGTGGGGATTGATGCTCGCCGGGGGCCGCAATGTGCTGGGCCAGGCCTGGTGGATCTCCCTCTTCCCCGGCGTCGCGATCACGCTGACCGTGGTCTCGGCCACCGTCATCGGGCGAATCCTTCGGGCTCGCGCAGACGGGAGGACAGGATGAACGCTGCACTGCAGGTTCGAGGACTCCGCATCTCGTTCGACGGGAAGCAGGTCGTGGATGACGTGTCCTTCGCCGTCGACCGCGGTGAGTGCGTCGCGATCGTGGGGGAGTCCGGCGCCGGCAAGTCCCTCACGGCGCGTGCCCTGCTGGGCCTGACTCCCGCAGCCGCTGACGTCACCCTGGACGGGCTCGTGGTGGACGGGAGGGATGTCGCCGGTCTCTCCGATCGGGCGTGGAGGGGCGTGCGCGGATCGGGAATCGCGCTCATCTCCCAGGACGCGCTGGTCTCCCTCGATCCCCTGCGGCGCATCGAGGCGGAGATCGCCGAGCCGCTCCTCCTCCACAGGGTCGTCCGGGGGCGGGCGCCGCGAGCGACACGTGTGCGGGAGCTGCTGGAGCGCGTGTGGATGCCCGAACCGGAGCGCCGCGCGCGACAGCACCCGCACGAACTCTCCGGAGGTCTGCGGCAGCGTGCGCTCATCGCGTCCGCACTCGCCGCGAACCCGGCCGTCCTCGTGGCGGACGAGCCGACCACCGCGCTCGACGCCACCGTGCAGGCGCGGATCCTCGGACTGCTGCGTGAGATCACCGACGCGGGGACGGCCCTCGTGTTCATCAGCCACGACTTCGCAGCGGTCCGTCGGATCGCCGATCGTGTCCTGGTGATGCGGAGCGGCGTGGTCGTGGAGTCCGGTCCGGTGGCCGAGGTGCTCGAGAACCCTCGACACGAGTACACGAAGCAGCTCATCGCCGCGACGATCCACGAACCCCGAACCGCTGCGCCGACGGATTCCGCATCGGTGCTGAGAGTCGACCGCGTGTCACGGAGCTTCGGCACCGTGCCAGCGGTCGTCGATGCCTCGTTCGTCGTGAGGGACGGGCGGACGCTCGGCATCGTGGGGGAGTCGGGATCGGGCAAGACCACTCTCGCCCGCATGATCGTCGGCGTCGACGCCCCGGACAGCGGCGCCATGGAGTGGAACGCACCGCGACGGGTGCAGTTGGTGCATCAGAATCCGCTCGGCGCCTTCGACCCGCGCTGGACGATCGGTCGATCGCTGCAGGAAGCGCTGGAGGCCGGTGGTGTGCCCCGCACCGCGCGCCCTGCTCGGGTGGTCGAACTTCTCGCCGAGGTCGGCCTGGCTCCCGCACTGGCCGGCAGACGTCCGAGCGCCCTTTCCGGCGGGCAGAGGCAGCGGGCGGCCATCGCCCGTGCCCTCGCCGCCGATCCTGACGTGCTGGTGCTCGACGAACCCGTCTCCGCGCTCGACCCCTCGGTGCGGGAGCGGGTGCTGCGTCTGCTCGACGGGCTGCAGCGCGAACGCCGGCTGACGATGATCCTCGTCTCCCATGATCTGGATGTCGTGGGATCGGTCGCGGATGACGTGCTGGTGATGCAGGACGGCCGGATCGTGGAGCAGGGGCCGACGTCGGAGGTGTTCGCGGCACCGCAGCACCCGTTCACGAGAGAGCTGATCGACGCGAGCGGCACCGTCAGTCCTTGACGAGGATGCCGATTCCCGCGGCGAGCACGGGTGCCAGCTGCTGCACCTGGAACGAGGTGAGCGTGGCACCGCGCAGGCTGTTGGCGTCGAGGTAGCCGAGAGCGTCGAGCCCGCGCAGATCGAGGTCTTTCGCCCGCATGCCCCGCGAGTCAACCTCGTCACTCGATGTGGACGTGAAGCGCACTCGCGTGAGCTCGGCCCGCGGCATGTCGATCGTGCGGATGGCGCACCCTGTGATCTCGAGATCGGTGACCTTCGCCGCACCGAGGTTGAGGTAGTCGATGCGCACATCGCGCAGGTCGAGCTCGGAGACATGCGCCTCACTGAGGTCGAGGGTCCCGATGCGGCCGCCGTTGATCCGCACTCGCCGCACACCCGCGTCGCGCATGCGCAGCGAGGCGATGCGCACCCCCGACATGTCGACGTCGACGACCGATGCCCCGGTGAGGTCGACGGCATCGGCGTCTGCGCTCACGACGCACTGCTCGACCGTCGAATAGGCGAGGTCGACGGTACCGGCCAGATCGAGTCGAGCGGCGGCGAGGTCGGCACTGCGGGCAGCCCGAGCCGGTTCGAGCACCGGCGGCAGATCGGGCGCCGTGACGCGGGGAGACGCGGGGGAGTCGGAGGTGCGGGCCATGTTCCGAGCGTAGGGCGGGCCGACGACATCGTGCGCGGTCGCCATCCGGGAAGGACCGTACGCCGGGGAGCAGTGGGCACGCGTACACTGGTGGGACGAGCATCGATCCGGCCATCACCGGGGAGCTCTCGGAAGAACGGCGTGACCTTCGGGCCGCGCTCAGTAGAACCGAGCGGGGCAGGCCCGTCACAGCCGCAGTGAGAGTGGTCGCGCCGCAGGGCGCGGCACGCGAGGTGGTACCGCGGTCCGTGAGGGTCGTCCTCGCATGAGCATCCGCCACGACGACCACTGCGAGCCACGATGACCTACCCCCGTTCCGCCTTCGGCCCCGCCGCCGACTCCGTCGCGCCCAGCCCTCGCTTCCCGCAGATCGAGGAGGAGGTGCTCGCGTTCTGGGAGGCGGATGACACCTTCCGCGCGTCGATCGCGCAGCGCGAGGGGTCGCCGGAGTGGGTGTTCTACGACGGCCCGCCCTTCGCGAACGGCCTTCCGCACTACGGCCACCTGCTCACGGGGTACGCGAAGGACGTGTTCCCGCGCTTCCAGACGATGACCGGCCACAAGGTCGATCGCGTCTTCGGCTGGGACACGCACGGACTTCCCGCCGAGCTCGAGGCGATGAAGCAGCTCGGCATCACCGAGAAGGCCGAGATCGAGGAGATGGGCATCGACGTCTTCAACGCGAAGGCGAAGAGCTCGGTCCTGGCCTACACGCACGAGTGGCAGGACTACGTCACCCGTCAGGCGCGTTGGGTCGACTTCGACCGTGGCTACAAGACGCTCGACCTGGGCTACATGGAGAGCGTGCTCTGGGCGTTCAAGACGCTGTACGACAAGGGCCTCGCCTATGAGGGATACCGGGTGCTCCCGTACTGCTGGCGTGACGAGACCCCGCTCAGCGCCCACGAGCTGCGTATGGACGACGACGTGTACCAGATGCGTCAGGACCCCTCCGTGACGGTGACCTTCCCGCTGACCGGAGCCAAGGCCGAGGCGCTCGGGCTCACCGGCGTGCGCGCCCTCGCCTGGACGACCACCCCCTGGACGCTCCCGACCAACCTCGCGCTCGCCGTGGGGCCGGACATCGACTACGTGGTACTCCCGGCAGGCCCGAACGGCGCAGCGGACGTGCACCAGGCCGCAGGGACGACGGATGCCGCGATCGAGGCCTCGGCGCACCGATACCTGCTCGCCCGTCAGCTCGTCGGCGGATACGCGAAGGACCTCGGGTACGAGAGCGCCGATGACGCGCTCGCCGCCGTCGACGCGACGGTGCGCGGTGCCGACCTGCAGGACGTGACCTACGACCGCCTGTTCGACTACTACGCCGACACCGAGACCTACGGCACCGAGAATGCCTGGCGCATCCTCGTCGACGACTACGTCACGGTCAGCGACGGCACCGGGATCGTCCACCAGGCTCCGGCCTACGGTGAGGACGACCAGCGGGTGGCCGGTGCCGCCGGCATCCCCACGATCCTGTCGCTCGACGACGGCGGCAAGTTCCTCCCGAACGTCACCGACGTCGCCGGCCAGCTGTGGATGGACGCGAACACCCCTCTGGTGCGCCTGATCCGCGAGAACGGCCGACTGATCCGCCTGCAGAGCTACGAGCACTCGTACCCGCACTGCTGGCGCTGCCGGAACCCCCTGATCTACAAGGCCGTGTCGAGCTGGTTCATCCGCGTGACGGACATCAAGGACGACATGCTCGCGAACAACGAGCAGATCACGTGGGTGCCGGAGAACGTCAAGCACGGACAGTTCGGCAAGTGGCTCGAGGGCGCGCGCGACTGGTCGATCAGCCGCAACCGCTACTGGGGCTCGCCGATCCCGATCTGGAAGAGCGACGACCCGGAGTACCCGCGCGTCGACGCCTACGGCTCGTTGGAGGACCTCGAGCGCGACTTCGGCACGCTTCCGCGCAACCCTGAGGGCGAGGTCGACCTGCACCGCCCGTACATCGACGACTTGACGCGTCCGAACCCGGACGATCCCACCGGCAAGAGCACGATGCGCCGTATCGAGGACGTCTTCGACGTGTGGTTCGACTCCGGTTCGATGCCCTACGCCCAGGTGCACTACCCGTTCGAGAACCAGGAGTGGTTCGACTCGCACTCGCCGGCGGACTTCATCGTCGAGTACATCGGTCAGACCCGCGGCTGGTTCTACGTGATGCACGTGCTGTCGACCGCGCTATTCGATCGCCCGGCGTTCACGGGCGTGAGCTGCCACGGAATCGTGCTCGGCAGCGACGGCTACAAGATGTCGAAGTCGCTGCGCAACTACCCCGACGTCTCCGAGGTGCTCGACCGCGACGGCTCCGACGCGATGCGCTGGTTCCTGATGTCGAGCTCGGTGCTGCGCGGCGGCAACCTCGCGGTCACCGAAGAGGGCATCCGCTCCGGCGTCCGCGAGTTCCTGCTGCCACTGTGGAACTCGTGGTACTTCTTCGCCACCTACGCGAACGCATCGGGCGCCGCCGGCTACGAGGCGCAGTGGAGCACCGATTCCACCGATGTGCTCGATCGCTACATCCTCGCTCGTCTCGGCGACCTCGTCCGCGAGGTGCGTGCCGACCTGGAGGGTCTCGACTCCACGACGGCGTCCGCGCGGTTGCGCGACTTCGCCGAGGTGCTGACGAACTGGTACATCCGACGTTCGCGCGATCGTTTCTGGACAGGCGTGACGGAAGACCCGAAGAGCCGTGAGGCGTTCGACACCCTCTACACCGTGCTCGAGACGCTCACCCGCGTCGCTGCGCCTCTCGTGCCCCTCATCAGCGAGCGCGTGTGGCAGGGCTTGACCGGTGGACGCAGCGTGCACCTGACCGACTGGCCGGACGAGGCGCAGTTCCCCGCAGCGGACGAGATCCGCGACGCCATGGACGCCGTGCGCGAGCTGTCGAGCGTGGGCAACGCACTGCGGAAGAAGGAGAAGCTGCGTGTGCGTCTCCCACTCGCCCGCTTCACCGTGGTCTCGCCTCTCGCGGCGTCGCTCGGGCAGTTCGAGGACATCCTCCGCGAGGAGCTCAACGTGAAGTCGGTCGAACTCGTCGCACTCGCCGATGACACCGCAGCGGAGTACGGCATCGCGCACCGCCTCAGCGTCAACGCCCGCGCGGCCGGTCCGCGTCTGGGCAAGGACGTGCAGAAGGCGATCCAGGCCGCACGCTCTGGCGACTGGAGCGAGGAGGCCGGTGTCATCACAGCCGGCGGCATCGCGCTGGAGCCGTCGGAGTACGAGCTCGTGCTCGAGACGACCGGCCGTCCGGAGGGGGAGGCTCTGGCCATCGTGCCGAGCGGGGGTTTCGTGCTGCTGGACACCAGGACGACCCCCGAGCTCGAGGCGGAGGGGCTCGCCCGAGATGTGATCCGCGCCGTGCAGGAGACGCGCAAGAACGCCGACTTCGACGTGAGCGACCGCATCCGGCTGGTGCTCCGATTCCAGGACGATGCGGACACCGCAGCCGTGGTCTCGGCGTTCGAGCTGGCAGGCATCGCTGCGGAGACTCTCGCCGAGGAGTACTTCGTGATCGATGCGCAGGGCGACTCGATCTTCGGTCATGGTGCGGTCCTCGCCGGTGCAGGAAGCGCGACGCCGGAGTTCTCCGCTGTGATCTCCGCCGGGACGTATGCGAACATCGGCGACTTCACGATCGACGTGACCAGGAGGGGAGCGGGAGCATGAGTGCTGCTGACAGGGCGGATGCCGTCTACGAGGCGCTTCTGAGCCGAGCGGGAGAGCGCTGGGTGCAGCCGCGCAAGGAGCGCACCGCCCGGATCCTGGCCTTCCTCGACGACCCGCAGCGCACCTACCGCGTCGTGCACATCACGGGCACCAACGGCAAGACGTCGACGGCCCGGATGATCGAGAGCCTTCTGCGTGCGCACGATCTGCGTACCGGGCTGTTCACGAGTCCACACCTCGAGCGCTTCACCGAGCGCATCATGATCGACGGCGAGCCCATCGCCGACGAGGCCGTCGCGGACGCGTGGGACGAGATCGAGCCGTTCGTGGACATCGTCGACGCCGAGCTCGAGGCAGCCGGTGACGCTCCGTTGACCTTCTTCGAACTGCTGACCGTGCTGGCATTCGTCGCGGTCGCCGACGCTCCGATCGATGTGCTCGTGCTCGAGGTGGGCATGGGCGGCGAATGGGACTCCACCAACACGGCAGACGGCGACGTCGCGGTGTTCGCGCCGATCGACATCGACCACGCCGACCGCCTCGGCAGCACGATCGCCGAGATCGCCGAGGTCAAGGCGGGCATCATCAAGGAGGGCGCCGCCGTGGTGTCTGCTCAGCAGCCCGCGGAGGCCGCCGAGGTGCTGCGCCGGGTGGCTGCGGAGCGCAACGCCACCATCGCCTTCGAGGGCGAGGAGTTCGGTCTCGCCGAGCAGAAACTCGCGGTCGGTGGGCAACTGCTCACGATCCGTGGCCTGGCGGGGGACTACACCGAGGAGTACCTCCCGCTGTACGGGGCGCATCAGGGGCACAACGCCGCCCTCGCTGTCGCCGCGGTGGAGTCGCTGATCGGGGGCGCCACGCAGCGCATCGCGGCCGACATCGTCACCGCGGGCCTGCAGGAGAGCACTTCTCCCGGCCGACTGCAGCTGCTCGGCATCGCGCCGACCGTGATCGTCGACGCGGCGCACAACCCGCACGGCGCCAAGGCGCTCGCGCAGGCACTGGACGACAGCTTCGACTTCGACGAGTGGGGTCTGGTGCTCGGTGTGCTCGCCGACAAGGATGCCGCGGGCATCGTCGCCG
>NZ_QOAY01000289.1:12829-13359 GCF_003314775.1 Microbacterium sp. H6
GCTGGCCCCGAGGGCGGCACACGTCTTCGCCACCGCTCCGGATTCGGATCGAGCGAGCGATGCTGATGCGATCGCCGATCTCGTGGAGCAGAGCGGCCAGCGGGCGACCGTGCACCACTCTCTCGCCGACGCCGCCGACGCCGCGCGCGAGTGGGCCGCCTCCTCCGACCGCCGCGCGGTGATCATCGCGGGCTCGGTGGTGCTCGCCGGAGAGGCGATCGCGCTGTCGCAGGACGAGGACTGGAAGGCGGGGTGGCGCGCATGAGCGCCGATGCCGCACCAGCGCGTCGTCCGCGCCCGCCGCGCACCCTCGTGCAGAAGCTCGCACCCGTCGTGCTGGGGTTCGAGGCGATCGTGGTCTTCCTCGTCGGACTCACGATCTTCGGGTTGCGTCAGCTCCCCGATGGCGTCGAGCAGTGGTGGGCGATCGTCGCCGGGGCGGTGCTCGCCCTCGCGTGCATCGCGATCGCGGGGATGATCACGAAGCCCTGGGCACTCACCGCCGGGTGGGTCGTCCAGGCCCTCGTCGC
>NZ_QOAY01000289.1:13390-19233 GCF_003314775.1 Microbacterium sp. H6
TCGGCGTTCTTCGTCCCCTCCATCCTGCTCGTCGTCCTGATTTTCGGCGGGATGTGGGCGTATGCGACCATCGGAGGGGCCCGACTGGACGCACGACGCCCCGTCGAGCCCTCGACCGAGACTCAGACCACGCAGATCTCAGACACAGAGAGTGAATGACATGGCCACCGAAGAAACCCTCGTCCTCGTCAAGCCCGATGGCGTCGCTCGCGGCCTCACCGGCGCGATCCTCGCCCGCATCGAGGCGAAGGGCTACGCCCTCGTCGACATCCGCCTCGTGGAGCCCGACCGTGACCTGCTCGCCGAGCACTATGCCGAGCACGAGGGCAAGCCGTTCTACGAGCCGCTGCTCGAGTTCATGCTCTCCGGCCCGTCTGTCGCGATCCGGCTCGCGGGCAACCGCGTGATCGAGGGCTTCCGCTCTCTCGCAGGCACGACCGACCCCACGACCGCCGCACCGGGCACGATCCGTGGCGACTTCGGTCGCGACTGGGGCCTCAAGGTGCAGCAGAACCTGGTGCACGGCTCCGACAGCCCCGAGTCCGCCGCGCGCGAGCTGGGAATCTGGTTCGACTGAGAACCCGTCCACATGCGAAGAGCCCGTCCACCGAATCTCGGTGGACGGGCTCTTTCCGTGCTGCAGCCTCAGAAGATCATGCCGATGACCTCGCCGAGGAGGTCGAGGCCGCGCAGCTGAGCGAGGAGGATCACGACGGCGTACGCGAGGATCGTGGCGAGCGGGACCCAGGCCATCAGCCGGTTCGCGCGCTCCTGCACCTTCTCGTTGCCGGTGAAGCTGCCGTTTCGTGTCAGGTGCAGCATGGTGGCGAAGAAGGTCGGGATGGTGACGGACCAGGTGAGCATGCACCACGGGCAGAGCACACCGAGGTTGGGGGCGTAGATGCTCTGCCAGATCAGCCAGCAGACGAGGCCGAAGGCGAAGGTCACGCCGGCGCCGAAGGTCAGCCAGAACCACCGGGGGAACCGTGAGCCGGCGAGCAGTGCGACGCCGACGAAGAGGGGTGCCATCCACCCGGCGATACCGAGGATCGGGTTGGGGAAGCCGAAGACCTCTCCCTGCCACGACTCGAGGTTCTTCCCGCACTGGATCATCACGCTGACGTTGCAGCTCAGCACGGCGTCGGGATTGGCCGCGAGGACGAACTTCTCGACCGTCAGCTGGAATGCGGCGAACCAGCCCACCACACTCGCGATGATCAGCCAGACGGCGTAGACGACGGGGCGGGTGCGCTGCTCGCTCATACTGGGGATTATCCCAGCGCCTGCTATGGATGGGGCGAGAACAGGCCGGACAAAACTCGCTGCGGACGACGGGATACCGCGAACCGACCCACTTGGTGCGATAAAGACGGATCGGCCCAAATCGTCCCGCTATTTCTGAAATCAGGCGGAACTCTCAGGCCAACAGTAGCAAGGTGGGCCGTAGATCACGGCCCACCTCACGGCCCACCGATAGGGTCGCTGCATGAGCTACATGGTCCCGAACATCACGCCGGAGATGATGGCGTCGCAGGATCGATACCGGACGACGCTGGCGGCTCAGCGCACCGCACGAGCTGCGGAGGGCACCAAGAAACGACTGAAGCGAGTTGTCGGCGCGCTAGAGGATCAACTAGATGTTGCTCAGGCCACTCAGCTAGCGATGGAGACACAGCTCGAACTAGCCAAAGCCGCACAGGCCTCGGCGGAGGCGGCTCAGCGCTTCTCCAAGTGGATCTCAATCAGCTCGCTGATCGTCGCCGTAGCGTCACTGGGCGCGGCGGTCGCGGCGATAGTCGTCACGATTCAGTGAGCGCGGAGTGCGGCGAGCGCGATCCTGGGGATAAGCCTGTGGACATCTAGCGCGTATGCAGCACTAATTAAGCGCAGATGAGAGGGACTATCCGCGAGGTCGACAGCGCGCCGCCTACGGAGTAGTCTCGCCGGGTAGGGGCTAAGCCAACTTCACACTCATGCCGCCTCGGGTGGGCGCTCGGATACGAGAAAGCCGCCCGGTCTGCCAGGACACGGGCGGCGAAGGAATCTCTATGCTCAGCCTACCTGCCGTCGTACTCCCTCGCACCCCTCGCCGGGTACCCTTCACTCGCGAGCAGCGAGCCCGAAACGAGCGTGCCGACGCGCGTCGCGCACGGCTCCTCCGGCGAGCGCGGTCACTGTCCATCCATCAAGACACGGTAACTATAGGCACCGCACATGATGCGCGTTACGCACTAAACGCGACTCAGAGGGTCTACTCGCTACGCAGCAAGCTCCGCAACTGCGGGCAGGTCGGCCACAAGTGCGGCTCGGCGCTCTGCGCCGTCTGCTCGACAGGCCGGGCCAGCCAGCACCGTAGAGACCTGATGAGCGCTCTGGGGAGCCAGCACCACGGCACCGCACTCATGTGGACCGCCACGATTTCCAGCACGCCCGGACGGGCGCTCAGGCCGCAGTGGGGAGACCTCTCACAGGTCCTCGCAGCGACCCTCAAAGGCGGATGGCTGAGGCGCAGGGGCGTAGCCGGAAGCGCTCGCGCCATCGAGCCCAAGCGGGGCAGTGAAGCGTGGCACGTGCATGCTCACAGCCTGATCGTATTTTCAGAAACGAAGAGCCGGGAGGATTCCGTCGCGTTCGCGCTATCCCTCCGAGATCGCTTCCTCCAGCAGGCCGAAGCGCTGGACATCGACGCCGGGCCTCAGGGGCAGCATGTCCGCGTGGTGACAGACCTCAGCATTGCCGTGGACTACATCACGAAGGATCGGGTTAGCGCGAACGGCACGAATAGCGCTTCTCGCCTGTGGGCATCGGTTCACGCCGGTGACGCAGACGCCCTCTCGCTCATTCACGAGCTGGAGGCTGGGGCGTTCCGCCGCCGCGCGTGGGAGGTGACCGGCGTCTGTCAGCCGCCCCTGGACTTTGATGATCTTCTCCGCCGTGGGGCTATGGGTTAGCGCGTACGCGCGCGATAGAGGACCGGGTATCGGTCGCTGATGACCGAACGATGACGGTGCGGTCGATTACTTAGTACATGAGCATCGAGATCACCGCAGCACGTACCCGCAGCGCGGGGAGACCGTGCGCGGTGTGCTCTCTCCCCTCCGCGCAGCGCACAGCCTTGGAGACCGCCCTCGCCGCAGGCAGCTCGATTTCCAGCATTGCCAAGCAGGATTGGGCCCCCGGACGCGAGTCGATCACGCACCACCTGAAGGGTGGGCACCTTCCCGCGCAACTCCAGCAGCAGGCTGAGCGCGCCACCGGCCTGGACTACACCTCCGTGGTGGGCCGGATCTCCGACATCGCGGAGCGAGCACGGAGCACCGCTATCGAAGCCGCCGAGGCAGGCGACCGTGCAGGCGTCCTACGAGCTGGAGACAGCGAGCTACGCGCCCTGTCGATCCTCGCCACGAGCGGGGAGACCTCCGAATTCGAGATCACGCAGCGGAGCGCGCACCGTGACCTGAGCGTCGCAGTCGTGCGCCTCGCCCGTGAGGGCTCTGTCGCCGTCCAGGCCATCGCAGACGAGCTGGAGAGCATGCACCGCCCGCTCCTCGCAGATGAGATCCGCGAGCAGTTCCCTGAATCAAGAAATGAGATCGCATCATGAGCAGCAAGCAGACTGAGACGCCGAGCGAGAAGCTGGACCGACTGCGCGCGGAAGTCGCCACTCACCAGAAGAGCGAGACCGCCGTGCCTGTGGTCCAGGCGGGCGATGTCATCCACGCCCTGGCCACCGGCCTCTCGATCTCGCGCACCGCATCCCTTTGGGGAGGTCTCCCGCCGCTCCTCCTCACCCGCGGCGACCGCATCGTGGTCACCGCGGAGATGGTCGCCGCCGACCGCGACAGACACGGTCGCCCCGGTTGGACGTCCATGGTCCACGACCCCGACCGGCAGCTCCGCCGCTGGGGGAAAATCTTCCTGGCACCGGGCGAGCCGCCCGAGGGCATCGAGCCTTGGGAATACGGCTCCAGCGAGTGGGCAGAGGCCCGTGAGACGGCACGGAAGGCCGCGTGGAACGAACCGAACCCGCAGCGCCGCGCCGTGGCCCTGGACGACGTGCAGCGCGTCTACGGGGCCGCGCCGACGACGTCCACGATCACGGCGACGATCAAGGGCGATGCCGACTATGACGCGCAGCAGCAGCGCATCGCGGCGAGCGCGACCACTGGCGGTCCGAACCTCGGCCCTTCTCGGACGAGCTACTGATGCCCGCGGCGTACGGCAACAAGAGCAGGTCGGTGCACACAGCCGTCCGCGATCTCGTGAGCCTCTACCTGGACGCCCGAGGCATCCCCTCGACGTCGAAGCGCACGCCGACGAGCCTGTCGGACTCGCTGGGGGAAGATGCACTGGACCCTGATCTCGCCCTCGATGGCGTAGATCTGAAAGTGACCTCGCGGCTCCGCCCGTTCCGGATCTCGGAGGATCTGGAGATGGCGCAGCGCACCGCCGCGATCAGGGGCACCATGCTGGGCGCACTCATCCAGTGGAGGTCCGAGCAGCCCATCGAACAGGCGTACGCCATCGTCAGCCTGGACGACTTCGCCAAGCTCGTCCGCGGCGATCACCTTCCGCCGCCTTGACCCGCAGACTCCCGTGCAGCCGCGCTCCTTCCTTGGCCTCCTGCACGGGTACCGCTGGGTGAGTTTCAGAATCCTCACCTGGCACCCGGCCCCGCGGCGGATTCGGACACGTCGCGGGGCCACCCCCTCAGCCCCGGCCCCTCACAAACCACCCCCATGGGGAAGCTGGCAGTGAGGTCGAAACCCTCGTGAGGGGTCGGTCTCTCACTACCTGGAGTCATGATGAGCAGCAGCAGAGCAGCCAGAAAGATCCACCCCCGCGCGCCGTGGGTGAAGCATCCCGGTGTGTACGCCGCGCCCGATCCCTGGCTGCTGTGGGAGGCTCCCCGCGGACGTACGGCGCACCCGGCTACCCCAGGGGCACGGGGCACCAAGTCGAGCGCTCAGGCGCGTGCAGACGCCGCCACGGGGGTCTCTCTCGTAGACCCGCCGAAGGTGCCCGCGACGAGCACCTTGGTCCCCGTCTTCATCGACGGCAAGCGTGTGCGCGTACCAGTCGATTGGGACATCGCAATCGACTCCAGCCACGAGCGGAGTCAGCTCTACCTCCGCGAGCCGGGCGGGACGCTGCACGTGCTTCTCCTCGACCAACAGGGCCTTCTCCGCGAAATGGCCGGACTCCCTGCGGATCTCGTCTCCGACCTCGTCGCCAAGTACTTCCCTGGACGACGATGAGCGCAGCAGCGGCCTGGGCGGAGCTGAGCCGAGCCCTCCTGGTACTCGCGCCCGCGTGCGACGGCGACGACCGGTTCATCTCAGACGGTCGTAGCTCAGCCACCTCCACCGAGCTGGCTTCGATCTGCGCTGACTGCCCAGTGCTGACCGTTTGTCGCTCGTACGCATCCGAGGCGAGGCCACACACGATGGCTGGATTCTGGGGAGGGCGCTGGAGGGGCAAGCCGCTCCAGCATGAGGCGGTGAAGACGTGACCTTGATCCCCATCGGGCGCAAACTCGTCTCCGCCGATGCTCGACCTCTTGGCCCTGACGCCGTGGTGGATGCTGTCCTCGCGGTGAAGCACTCACGCGCGACGCCGACACCCGATCTCCTCGACGCTCTCCGTGACGTCGGCCCCGTCGCCGTCGATCTCGTCGTCGTCAGCTCGGAGTGGATCGAAGGCAGGCCGGTGCTCACTTTTGGAATCGAGAACTACGAGCCCCTACCGACAGTGCCGCCGCAGCTCTTCCGGTACGCAGAGACCGCCGCGGGCGTGTGGTGGAGTGGATCGAAGTTCGACGCATGGCGTGAGGGCTCAGGCCG
>NZ_QOAY01000289.1:19265-32845 GCF_003314775.1 Microbacterium sp. H6
CACGCACAGCCGAGCGTGTGGATGGCCGATACCGATGACCTCGATGTGCTCGCATCGCTCCGATGCCGGTTCGGGAGACAATACGCGCCGAGGGAGTTCGTCGCTATCAGACACTGACCGGCGTTGAGTGTCCGTAAACGATCATCTACGGACACTCAACGTAGCGCTCCGAAATCTCGGCGTGTCGTCGTCCAAAACTCGTGTACGAAATCTATGTAACTCCAGCACCGTTTCTGTTACATTTGATCCATGAGCACTCGACGCATCGGCATGGGCCGCGTATCCACCACCGATCAGAACCCTGAGTCACAGCACGACGCTCTGACCGCAGCCGGGTGCGACAAGGTCTATGTGGAGAAGTACACCGGCACCAAGTCCGAGCGCCCCGTGTGGTCCATGGTCCGTGACCATGTACTCACCGAGGGCGACACTCTCGTCATCACCCGGCTGGACCGTCTGGGCCGATCCACCAAGGATCTCCTCCAGATCGCCGCCGACCTCGAAGCGCGAGGCATCAACCTCGAAGCGACCGAGCAGCAGATCGACACCACGACGCCGGAGGGGAAGTTGTTTTTCACCATGGTGGCCGCGTTCGCAGAATTCGAGCACAGCATGATGCGCGCCCGCACGATGGATGGACTCGCAGCAGCTCGTGCACGTGGTCGCAATGGTGGACGTCGAGCCAAGCTCACCCCGCAGAAGGTCGCTGACATCCGCGAGCGCGTCGAGAAGGGCGAGTCGATCACCGACATCGCCGCCTACTTCGACGTGAGCCGCCCGACGATCTATCGGGCGCTCAGTGCCTGAGATCCACCGAACCGAGGTGACGATTCGGAGCCTCGTGGCATCGGTTGTAATGCTGGGCATCATCACCTCCGCCGCCGCTTGCGCACCGACCGCGACCGGGCCAACGCAGCCAGTGGAAGAGCAAGCGAGCGTCACCCTCGCTCCTCACCAGGTTCGCTCGTTCATGATCGACGGTACGGGCTCCGTTGAGAGCAACACGGACTATTCGACCACGACGCTATCCATCGACGTCACCAAGCTGGACAACTCCATCGCGAGCGACATGGGCGTCGCGATCATGTTCGGTGACGTGCGGTGCGAGAGCCGCCGCCCCTTCTCGGTGTACGCCGCCGACCAGATGGGCGGGAAGCTGTTCGAAGGTGAAGCCGGTTACCACCTGCTAACGTGCGAACCGTTCACGCCTGCTAGTGAGTTCGCGGATCTCCCTCCCGGTGAGGTGGAGCGATGATGTCGGCGCAGCCTGTCGGGCACGCGCGTTAGGGCCAAGAGCCAAGGGCGTAGAGCTTTCTCGATGTCTCAGCTCTCTTCCACAGCTCTTTCATGGCTGCCTCGGCGAGAGGGTTGCTCTCTTTGCCCGCTAGCCGGCGTCGGTAGAGAAATGCGAACACGTCAGCCGCCTGCAAAGCCCGCGAGCGATGGCTAGGCGCGAAGTGGATCGTATCGATGACGCGTTCTAGATTGGTGCGCATGTACGCGCCCGGCGTGCCGATCAGCTTGAAATCACTGAAGAGGTCGCGCATCTCGGCACTGTCGTGCCGTTCGTCAGCGATGACAAGCGTCGTACGCTTCCGCGCAATTTGCTCGACGCGTTGTAGCAGGTAGGTCAGCGCAACTCGTTCCGCGGAGTAGACCTCCGGGTAGTTTTGACGCGTCTGCTTACGCAGCAGCCGTTCACGTGAAACACCCTGCAGGACGATCCGCTGGCTGTGCCCGATCACAGCATCAAGCACCTCGGTGAAGATCCTGATGCTATCGTCCGCGGAGATACCTGCCCAGTCATTCTTCATGTGGAAGACGTCGTAGGCGTGGATCTCAGCCGTCCTCGGCACTCCAAGCTGTCGAGACGCCCGGGCCACGATCCCGTCTAGATCACGCGTCAGTCGGAGAACTCCCTTGCCCTTCAGGATCACGCCCGAGAACACGAAGAAGCCACCCTCGTCGGATTCATCCGTGTAGCAGAGCAGCATCTGCTCATAGTCTCGGATGGCCACCTCGCTACTTGGCGACACTCCGGGAACGGAATGAAGCACCGAGAGCATCTAGATCAGCGACGTCGGCGTACGAACGCCTTCAGCGCGGCCTCATAACGCTTGCTCACTGCCTTTGTGATCTCGAACTCAATGCGCATGGTTAGGTTGACGTTCTCGCCCGCCAACAGCCGAGCCGACATCCCATCCATGTTCTGTTGAAACTCGGAGACGAAGGCGTAGATAGCCTCAATCGGTTGCGCGGCATACTCAGCCAGAGCCTGGAGGAGTTCTCGACCTTCATCACTTCCTGTCGCTGTGCTCCGGATGCGGTTCGACCAGTCCAGGAGGGCCTGGTAGACGGCGATCATGCGTGATGCCAGGTGCTTGATAAGGGCGGGATCACCCGGCTCACCCGGAGCGCCGAGTGCTGCCACCTGAGCCGGGCCAAGCAACAGATCTTCAAAGCTCTGGGCGAGAGCGAGAAGTTGAGCTTGCTGAGACTGCGCGAACGCGACCAGCGCGTCTTCTGGGATGGTGTCAGTGGGCAAAGCGAACCGAAGTCGGTGATCGTTGAAGGCGTCTTGCCGTGCATCGATTCCCTCGCGGAGCCAGTACGCGAGGGCCAAGTACTCCCACGCCGGAGGGCGCTCGCCCAACATGGTCGCGAATTCGGTGTCCGTGCGCGGAACGCGCCCGTTGAACTTGCGCTCGCCCGACGTCGCCGGAGCACCCAGCTTGGCCTTCAGCGCGTTGGCCACCCCCGTGGGCGTCTCTCTGAGCCCGTCCAGATAGCCGATGGTGGATCTCACGCCGGGGAGCTCCGTCGAGTCCAAACGGACGGGAAGCAGGTACGGCGATGATTCCTGCATCGCTCGCGCAAGCACGCTCCGACGTTCGAGTCGGGTCCACGGCTTGGCGGCGTAATGGACCGAGACGAACATCATCGCGTACCGAGCGCGGCGCTCGTAGATGTCCGCGAAGAACTCGGGGAGGTCCACGCCCCACATCTCGGACTTGGCGTCCTCGTCATAGAACACCGTGAACCCCGACGCCTTCACCTGGGCGACCACGGCCTCAACAAAGGCGCGGTCCTCCCCAGCGAAGGTGACCGCGACGTCGTAGTCGTGCGACATGTGAATTCCCCCTCGTGAGTATCACGAGGCTACTAGGCGGTAGAGCCAATCCTGATCCCGAATCCCGAATAGAACGTATGTTCGACTCTTGCTACCCTCGATTTAGGTCGCGAGAGGAGGCTGACCGTGGGCGCGAGCGACCGACTGAAGTACGCCACCGACGTCCGCAGCGCGCGTGCCTCCGTCTCAGCAGCGGCCCGGCGCGGCCCGCTCCAGACCCTCTCAGATCGAGAATTAGCCCTGCGAGAGCATCCTGTCACGGTCTACCCGCACGCCTTGCAGCGGCGGGTGCAGGCGTGGGTGCGATTCGGCGCTGAAGCCGTGCGGGTGAATGCCAAGATCATGCGCTCCACGCCGCTCGCAGCCGGGATCGAGTTCCAGGGGGAAGACGAGACGTTCCGGTGCTGGGTGTGGGGGAATGCCGTGACCGTCAGCGAGGATGTTTAGCCCTCGGCGGCATCGCGCTCCGCCTTCCGTGCCGCTCTTGCAGCCACACCGAGAGCACTGGCCTTCCGGGCGCGCTCGCTACGGGCGGTGCTATCCCGCTCGAACTCGATCACTCGATGCACCTCGTTGGCCAGCTCGATGACGAGGCCGACATCCGAGCGAAACGCTGCCTTAGCCTCCGCCCAGAGGGCCGCGAATTTTGACTTCATCCGCGCGTCTGCCTCTCGCTTCTCTTCCTCTCGCAAAATCGCGTCAAAGTCCCGGGGCTCAGTCACGAGAACGCCTGCGCCATCTTCTCGACCAGCGCACGGTCGCGCTCACGGCTGGCGTGCTGGTAACGGAGCGCCGTTCTCATGTCGGAGTGTCCGCCCCTCTGCATGATCTCGGCCAACGTCGCGCCGGTCTTGCCGAACTCGGTGAGGGCGAGATGGCGGAGGTCGTGAATCGTGAAGGCGTCCAGTCCTCGGGACCCCCGGATCGAGTCGAAGATCCGGCGCGCGGTGTCGTAGTGCATCCGGCCTCCGCGGCTGTGGGTGAACAACGGCTGGTGCATCACCCGCTTGCACTCCTCCAGGTGGATCTTGATGGCCTCCCGGGACTGCGGGAGGAGCGAGAGGTGGCGGATCTGATCGGCATGGGCCTTCGTGCCCTCCACCATGGTCGTGCCGACCACGTGGGCCTTGACCGTGATGTCGCCGTTGCCCAAGTCCACGTCCTCCACATTGAGCGCGAGGGCTTCACCGATGCGGCATCCCGACCCGGCGAGCACCCAGAGGAGGGCGCGCTCCTGGTTGTCCGCTGCGGCCTCCACGAGGACGTGGAAATCCTTGATGCTCCACGTAGGCCTCCGCTTCGATTTCGTCGCGCTGACGCCCTCCAGGACGCACGGGTTGGAGGTGATCTCCTCCATGATGACGGCGCGGCGCATGATGAGGGACAGCACGGCGTACCGCTGGCCGTTGCTCGGGGAGCCCTCAGGCAATACGTGGTTGAACCACCGGTCCACATCACGGGATCGGATGTCTCGGAGCTTCATCTGGCCGAAGGTGGGGATGATCCAGCGCTGGAGCATCGAGTTGTAGTTGGTCCAGGTGCTCGGGCTGACGCGGCGCTTACGGTCCAGGACGGTGCGTTCCGCGAAGGTCACGAACAACTCTCCACCCTTGGCCCTGTCTTCAATCACCCTCGGGAGGCGGCCCTGGCTGCGCTCCAGGCGGGCCTGTGCGATGACTAGGTCTCGCTCCTCCGGGGTCTCGTAGTAGCCCAAGTCATCGTGCTTCTGGGCGGCGGGATTCCAGATCCTCGCGCGGTGCTTCTTGGTGGACACAATGTGCTCCCTTCTGACCGTGTTACGTCTGAGAGAGAGCCGCCGAACACCTTCGGAGCGGGTGATTTTGGCCCACCGCCTTCGGCCCACCACCCCGACATGCCATGTGCCGACTGGGAAGTAGGCGGTTGGCGTGCAGCGTGCGATAATGGCCTGTGATGCGATGAACGGCGTTTGCCGCGACACGCGTCGAGAAGACTTCGGGGTCCAATGCCCCACGCGATCAGAGCCATGAGCCGGTCGCAGACCGAGTGAGTTCGCGGAACCCGCGGGTACCGCATGAGATTTCACGGGGCACCTAGTGTCCCGTGCAGGGAGTAAGCCAGAGATGGCCGATGAGAACAATGACAACAACGCCCCCACCCTCGACTTCCCGGCTGACGCCGCGGGAGAGCTGACGGAGCCCACCGCTCCGGATGTCGACGGCCCTGCAGAGGCGTCGATCGAGGGTGACGAGAACTCCGACGCCGCTGAACGGGCCGAGGACGCCGCTGCCGATGCTGTGGCCGCCGGCTACGCCGCGGCGGACGATGCCGCGGCTGCTGCCGACGATGCCGCTGCCGCGGCCGATTCCGTCGCTGATGCCGTGGCTGAGGCGGAAGCCGAAGCTGCCGCTGACGCGGAAGCGGCTGCCGAGGCCCAGGCTGCTGCTGAGGCGCTCGAGGTGCCGGAGGGGGAGTCCGCCGTCGCGGAGAAGCCCTCGGAAGCCGGAGTCGTCGAGGAAGCCACCGCAGAGGAGTCGGTCGCGCAGTCGACGACCGCCGTCGAGGCGACCATCACCGAGGAGGAAGCTCCGGCCGCTCCCGAAGCTCCGGGTCTGGTGACTGCTGTGTCGCTCGGTCTGCTTCCCGAGGTGTTCGTCTCGCAGGTCTCCACACAGCTGCACTTCTACGCGCCTGAGATCGTCCCGCTCCCCGCGCAGCCGGGGCGCGAGCGCATCTTCGACCGGATCGCCGAGCGCGAGCAGTCGCAGGACGAGCCCGCGGGTCGCGGCCGCGGCCGTCGCCGCCGTGGCGGTTCCGAGGGTGACGACCAGCGCGAAGAGCCGCGTCAGCGTCAGCGCGTCGTCGAGTACATCACCGAGCCGAAGGCCATCAAGGGATCCACCCGCCTCGAGGCGAAGAAGCAGCGTCGCCGGGACGGGCGTGACGCTGGTCGTCGTCGCCCCGTCGTGACCGAGGCCGAGTTCCTCGCACGTCGCGAGTCCGTCGACCGCAAGATGGTCGTGCGCTCCAAGAACGGCCGCACGCAGATCGGTGTCCTCGAAGACGGCGTGCTGGTCGAGCACTACGTCGCCCGGAACCAGGACGCGTCGTTGATCGGCAACGTCTACCTCGGACGCGTGCAGAACGTGCTTCCCAGCATGGAGGCCGCGTTCGTCGACATCGGTCGTGGACGCAACGCCGTGCTGTACTCCGGCGAGGTCGACTGGGACGGCGTCGAGACGGGCAACCAGCCGCGCCGCATCGAACTGGCGCTCAAGCCCGGCGATCGCGTGCTCGTCCAGGTCACCAAGGACCCGGTCGGACACAAGGGTGCTCGTCTCACCAGCCAGATCTCCCTGCCCGGCCGCTACCTGGTCTACGTGCCGGGCGGTTCCATGAACGGCATCAGCCGCAAGCTTCCCGACAACGAGCGGGCACGCCTCAAGCGCATCCTCAAGGAGGTGCTGCCGGAGTCCTCCGGGGTGATCGTCCGCACGGCGGCCGAGGGTGCCACCGAGGACCAGCTCACTCGTGACGTGCAGCGTCTCACCTCGCAGTGGGAGCACATCCAGAAGCAGGTCGAGAACCAGCAGGCGCCCGCGCTCCTGCACGCGGAGCCCGACCTTCTCGTGAAGATCGTCCGCGACGTCTTCAACGAGGACTTCACCAAGATGCTCATCCAGGGCGAGGATGCGCAGCAGACCATCCGCGCCTACCTGGAGAGCGTGGCTCCCGACCTGCTCGAGCGCGTCGAGGCGTATGAGGACGAGACCGATCCGTTCGATGCGTTCCGCATCACGGAGCAGATCGAGAAGGCTCTCGATCGCAAGGTGTGGCTGCCCTCCGGTGGCTCGCTCGTGATCGACCGCACCGAGGCCATGACGGTCGTCGACGTCAACACCGGCAAGTTCGTCGGCTCGGGCGGAAACCTCGAGGAGACGGTCACCAAGAACAACCTCGAGGCAGCGGAGGAGATCGTCCGCCAGCTGCGCCTGCGTGACATCGGCGGCATCATCGTCGTCGACTTCATCGACATGGTCCTGGAGTCCAATCGCGATCTCGTGCTGCGGCGCCTGATCGAATGCCTGAGCCGCGACCGGACCAAGCACCAGGTCGCCGAGGTCACCTCGCTCGGGCTCGTGCAGATGACGCGCAAGAAGCTGGGGCTCGGCCTGCTCGAGACCTTCAGCGAGGCCTGCGAGGTCTGCGCAGGTCGCGGCGTCATCGTGCACCACGACCCGGTCGTGAAGCACCGCTCCAACGGCAACAACAACGGCGGCGGCAACGGGCAGAGCGGGCGTCGTCAGCGCGGCGGCGGTGGCAACGGGAACGTTCAGAACCAGAGCGCTCCGGCTGCCTCCGCGGTCACCCACAGCATCACGGAGGGGGCGAAGTCGGCCCTCGCGCAGATCGCCGCCTCCACCATCGCTCCGGCGGCGGATGGGGCGCCGGAAGCCGAGGCGGCCGACGTCACGTCGGAAGCGCCCGCAGGTGCCGATCGTCCGAAGAAGGCTCGCAAGAAGCGGGGCGGCGACCGCAAGGGCCCGAAGTCTCCCGCCGAGGCGCTGCTCGACTCCGTCCTCGACGCTCTCCCGGAGCCGAAGGCGCCGGGTCAGGGGCGAGGACGTCGTCGGGTGAGCACAGCGGCGCTCACCGGCACGCCCGTCTCGGTGAACAACGAGCCGTCAGCGCCGGTCGCGGCTGCGGACTCGGAGTCCTGAGGCGATCAGTCGGCGCACCAGCTCCTTGCCCGTGACGTGCTGGGCGCCGGCGGCGACGAGCCGGGGGATGGTCTCCTCCGGCACGTCGTAGTGGTCGAGATCGAAAGCGCGTGCGGCGACGTCGTTCTCGCGCGCGAACGCGTGCAGCTCGTCGAGGCTCTCGTCGCTCACGAGGTGCGCCCACAGGCGTCCGTGGGCGGGCCAGAGCGGGTCGTCGACGAGTACGGTCACCCTTTCAGCCTAGGTCCGCGCCGGTGGGGCAGGGGCTGCTGGAGCGAGCCGCGATGTACGGACCCACCTCGCTTTGCGACACCGACCCGCATCCGGTAAAGTAGTCCCTTGGTGCGTATGCCGCGTCGTCCTCGTCGGTCGAAGCGGAGAGCCTTGCGTTCGCGCCCGCCGTTCCACGGTGCATGCAAGCAACAGTCTTCCCGTGAGATCTCGGAGCCGCGAGCTCCCCAACGAAACAGGTATGAAGTGGTTTACGCAGTAGTGCGCGCCGGTGGGCGGCAGGAGAAGGTCGAGGTCGGCACGATCGTTCAGCTCGACCGTGTCAAGGCTGCCCAGGGCGAGAAGATCGAGCTGGCCGCGGTGCTGCTCGTCGACGGCGCCACGGTGACCACCGACGCTGACTCGCTGGCCAAGGTCAAGGTCACGGCTGAGGTCATCGGCAACCTCCGCGGCCCGAAGATCATCATCCAGAAGTACAAGAACAAGACCGGCTACAAGAAGCGCCAGGGCCACCGTCAGGAGCTCACGCGCGTCAAGATCACCGGCATCAAGTAAGCCAGAGGGGACTAGGACATGGCACATAAAAAGGGCGCAAGCTCAACCCGTAACGGTCGTGACTCCAACGCTCAGCGCCTCGGCGTGAAGCGCTTCGGCGGTCAGCAGGTCCTCGCCGGCGAGATCATCGTCCGCCAGCGCGGCACGCACTTCCACCCCGGCGTCAACGTCGGCCGTGGCGGCGACGACACGCTGTTCGCTCTGGCCGCCGGTGCGGTCCAGTTCGGCGCGAAGGGCGGCCGCAAGGTCGTCAACATCGTCGCCGCAGCTGAGTGATCACAGCGCGACACTAGTTATCCGGTTCGGGGCGGGCTTCGGCTCGCCCCGTCCGTGTATCTGCACACCGAAACACCACTCACATACAGGGGAATCCGCACATGGTCACGTTCGTCGACACCGTCACACTGCACCTTCGTGCGGGTAAGGGCGGCAACGGCTGCGTTTCCGTGCACCGCGAGAAGTTCAAGCCGCTGGGTGGTCCCGATGGAGGCAACGGCGGCGACGGCGGAGACGTCGTCCTCGTGGCGGACCCGCAGACCGGAACGCTGCTGTCGTACCATCACTCGCCGCACCGGTCCTCCGGCAACGGCGGTCCCGGCATGGGCGATCACCGTTCCGGCTTCCTGGGTGAGACGCTCGAGCTCCCCGTGCCGGTCGGCACCGTGGTGAAGAACACCGCGGGTGAAGTCCTCATCGACATGATCATCCCCGGCGAGCGGTTCGTCGTCGCGAAGGGCGGGATGGGCGGGCTCGGTAACGCCGCTCTCGCCACCCCCAAGCGCAAAGCACCGGGCTTCGCCCTGCTCGGCACGCCCGGATACGAGGGCGACGTGGTCCTCGAACTGAAGACGGTCGCCGATATCGCTCTCGTCGGCTACCCGTCCGCCGGCAAGTCGAGCCTGATCGGCGCGATCTCGGCGGCGCGGCCCAAGATCGCCGACTACCCCTTCACGACCCTGCACCCGAACCTCGGCGTCGTTCAGCAGGGCGACTTCCGCTACACCGTCGCGGACGTGCCGGGTCTCATCGAGGGCGCCAGCGAGGGCCGCGGGCTCGGTCTCGAGTTCCTGCGCCACGTCGAACGCTGCTCCGCACTGCTGCACGTGCTCGACTGCGCGACTCTCGAGCCGGGGCGCGATCCGATCTCCGATCTCGACGTCATCCTCGCCGAGCTCGGCGCGTACGAGGTCCCCGAGGGGCAGACTCCGCTGCTCGAGCGCCCGCAGCTCATCGCGCTGAACAAGATCGATGTGCCGGAGGCGCGCGACCTCGCCGACCTCGTCCGCCCCGATCTCGAGGCTCGTGGGTTCCGCGTGTTCGAGATCTCCACCGTCTCGCACGAGGGGCTGCGCCCTCTCACCTTCGCACTGGGTGAGCTGGTGGAGAAGGCCCGCGCCGAAGCGGCGCTCGAGACACCGCCGGAGCGCGTCGTGATCCGCCCGCGTGGTTCCAAGAAGGACTTCACCATCCGGGTCGAGGGCGGCACCTACGGCAACGTGTACCGCATCCTTGGCGAGAAGCCGGTCCGCTGGGTGCAGCAGACCGACTTCCAGAACGAGGAGGCCGTGGGCTACCTCGCGGATCGACTCGAGAAGCTCGGCGTGGAGGACGAGCTGTTCCGACTCGGCGCCGTGCAGGGGTCGACCGTCGTGATCGGCGAGGGCGACAGCATCGTGTTCGACTGGGAGCCCACCATGACGTCCGCCGCCGAGGCGATGGCCGCGCCGCGCGGAACCGACCCGCGTCTGGCTCCGAACGCACGCCGGACCACCTCCGAGCGCCGTGAGCAGTACTACGAGCGCATGGACGCGAAGGCCGAAGCCCGCGCCGAGGTGGAGACGCAGCGTCTCGCCGCGTACCGCGAGGACGGCGAGTGACAGCACGCACCCGCGCGGACCTCGCCACCGCGTCCCGCATCGTCGTCAAGGTCGGGTCGTCCTCGATCAGCGGGGACTCCTCATGGCGGATCCCCGTCATCGTCGAAGCCCTGGCTGCGGCGCACGCGCGGGGGATCGAGGTCGTGCTGGTGTCGTCGGGTGCCATCGCGTCCGGCATCCCCTTCCTGCGGCTGGATGCTCGTCCGACCGACCTCGCGACCCAGCAGGCCGCGGCCGCCGTCGGCCAGAACATCCTGATGTACCGCTATCAGGAGTCGCTGCGTCCGTTCGACATCGTCGCGGGCCAGGTGCTCCTGACGACCGGTGACCTCGAGAACCCGACGTCGCGTTCCAACGCCCGTCGCGCGATGGAGCGCCTGCTCGGCCTGCGCACGCTTCCGATCGTCAACGAGAACGACACGGTCGCGACACAGGAGATCCGCTTCGGTGACAACGACCGGCTCGGTGCGCTGGTCGCTCAGCTGATCGAGGCGGACGCCCTCATCCTGCTCAGCGACATCGAGTCGCTGTACACGAAGCCTCCGACCGATCCCGGCGCCGAGCCGATCGACGTGGTCGCGCCGAACGCCGATCTCACCGGCCTGGAGTTCGGGGCGACCGTCGTCAACAGCGTGGGCACCGGGGGAGCGGCGACCAAGGTCTCCGCCGCCCGTCTTGCCGCGGCGTCTGGCATCGGTGTGCTGGTCACCAGCGCCGACCTCGTCGCGCAGGCCCTGGCCGGCGCCGAAATAGGGACCTGGTTCGAGCCGGCCACCTCATAAACTGGGCGGATGACCGACCAGACCCCGCAGGTGCGCCTGGAGCGCGCCAAAGAGGCCTCTCGCGCCACGGCTGCACTCACGAGCGATGACAAGGCGCGAGTGCTCGAAGCGATCGCTGTGGCGCTGAGCGATTCCGCTGTGCAGATCATCGAGGCGAACGGTCGTGACATCGCCCGCGGACGCGCGGAGGGCATCGGGGAGTCACTCATCGATCGGTTGCGTCTCGACGAGAAGCGTGTCGCGGCACTGGCGGCCGCCGTGCGTGAGGTCGCCGCTCTCGGTGACCCGGTCGGGCGCGTCGTCGGCGGCCACCGGATGCCCAACGGTGTCGCCCTCGAGCAGGTGCGCGTACCTTTCGGCGTCGTCGGCGCGATCTACGAAGCCCGCCCCAACGTGACGGTCGACATCGCCGCTCTGGCGCTGCAGTCGGGCAACGCCGTCGTGCTGCGTGGCGGGAGCGCCGCCCGGGAGTCGAACACCGTGCTCGTCGACGTGATGCGGCGGGCGGTGGAGAGTGCAGGGCTCACAGCCGAGGCGATCCAGACGATTGACGACTTCGGCCGGGACGGCGCGAAGGCGCTCATGCACGGGCGAGGGTTCATCGACGTCCTGGTGCCGCGGGGAAGTGCCGGCCTCATCGAGACCGTCGTCACCGAATCGACCGTGCCTGTGATCGAGACCGGGGCAGGCAACGTTCACATCTTCCTGGATGAGACCGCCCCGGACGACTGGGCGAGCGACATCGTCGTGAACGCCAAGGTGCAGCGGCCGAGCGTGTGCAATGCGGTGGAGACCGTGCTCGTGCATCGACAGGCGGCACCGCGTCTGATCCCGCTGGTGGCCAGCGCGCTGCAGAGCGAGGGCGTCGCGATCCACGGCGATGACATGGTCGTCGGCCTCATGTCGAACGTGATCCCCGCCACAGAGGAGGACTGGAAGACCGAGTACCTCAGCCTCGACATCGCGATCAAGGTCGTGGAGTCCCTGGACGAGGCGCTCGACCACATCCGCCGCTACAGCACGGGTCACACGGAGTCGATCATCACGACCGACACGCGCAATGCGGAGCGCTTCCTGGCCGAGGTGGATTCCGCCGTCGTGATGGTGAACACGTCCACCCGCTTCACGGACGGCGGCGAGTTCGGCTTCGGCGCGGAGGTCGGCATCTCGACCCAGAAGCTGCACGCTCGAGGGCCGATGGGCGTCGCAGAGCTGACCAGCACGAAATGGCTCGCGCGTGGGTCGGGGCAGACCCGCGGCTGAGGGCTAGACTGGGGGACGCTGTACCTCACAGGATCCCGAACAGCACGCCACGAAACGGAGTCAGGATGAACCTCGTCGCACAGATCGCGATGGCCGCTGCCGAAACAGAGCACCACGGCAACGTCGCGCTCGAAACGGTGATCTTCGGAGCCATCGCTGCGGTCGTGTTCGCCTTCCTCGGACTGGTGACCTTCTCCTACAAGAACGTCGCCAACCGCCACTCGGCCAAGGCCGAGGCCTGGGCCGCACAGCACGGCAAGGACGGCCACGAGGCGGGACACGGCCACTAGGCCCCCATGAACGACGCTGCGACCACGCGCCCCCCGCGCATAGGTGTGATGGGCGGCACGTTCGACCCCATCCACCATGGCCACCTGGTCGCAGCCAGCGAGGTGGCGAACTCCTTCGGCCTCGACGAGGTGGTGTTCGTTCCCACCGGTCACCCGTGGCAGAAGTCGGGCGTCTCGCCGAGCGAGCATCGCTACCTCATGACGGTGATCGCCACCGCGTCGAATCCGCAGTTCACCGTGAGCCGGGTCGACATCGACCGTGAGGGGCCCACCTACACGATCGACACGCTGCGCGATCTGAAGCGTGATCGCCCGGATGCGGACCTCTTCTTCATCACCGGAGCCGACGCCGTGGCGCAAATTCTCAGTTGGAGGGACCATGATGAGTTGTGGGAGTTGGCCCACTTCGTCGCGGTCTCGCGCCCGGGACATGTCCTGAGCACCGACGGCCTCCCGAGCGACAACGTCAGCCAACTGGAAGTGCCGGCGCTGTCGATCTCATCGACGGACTGCCGTGAACGCGTTCGCGACGATCAGCCGGTCTGGTATCTGGTCCCTGATGGGGTCGTTCAGTACATAGCGAAGCATCATCTGTATCGGAGCAAGGCATGAGTACATCGGATCGCCAGGAGCAGGGTCCGCTGACGCGCAAGCAGCTGCGGGAGATCCGTCTGACGGGTTCGACCCCCGTCATCACCAGCGAGGAGGCCGCCGCCGCGGCGGAAGCCGCGCCCCCCGCGCCGCCGCTGCCT